>CAYRVF010000039.1:0-38562 GCA_964427535.1 uncultured Ktedonobacterales bacterium | reverse complement strand
GAGCGCGACTCGGCCAGCACGTGGAAGAGCGGGCGGTCGGCGTCGGGCAGCACCAGCACCCACTCCTCGCCGAGGTCGATCTTCACGCCGTCGATGGGCTGCTCGCGACGCTCGCGGTACTGCTCGCTCAGCATACGCATGACCTTGCCCTTGTACTCCCAAGGGCAATTCACCTGCGTGCGAATGAGGTGATACGGCGGGAGCGCCGCGACCACCTCAGACAGCTTCGTGCCGAAGCGGGCGATCGCCTCCAGCAGCCGCATCAGCGCGAACATACCGTCGAACGCCGGATGCAGCTCGGGGAAGACGAAGCCGCCATTGCCGTCACCGACCAGCACTACGCCGTCGGAGGCGGCCGCTGTAGTGAGCGCCTGGGGCATGACCTTGGTGTAGATGACGCTGCCATGCTCCTGATCGGCGATGCGCTCGACAACGCTCGGCGCCGTCACCGGAACGGCCACACTGCCACCGTCACGGCCGCGCAGCGTGAGATCGGTCATGGCCGCGAGCAGTTTGCCGCCGTCGAGCACTTGGCCGCGCTCATCCACGACGTAGATGCGCTCGCCTGAGGTGTCGATGCGCACGCCGAGATCGGCTTTGAGTGTGCCAGTGATCGAGGCGAGCACCTGCATGTCGCGGTCGAACTCCTCGGAGGTACGCGAGTAGCGGTTGGGGTCGCGCGTCGCGTTGAGCGCGATGATGTCGGCGCCGACAGTGTTGAAGATGGGCGCCATCACGTCGACGCTCGCTCCGTGGGCGTAGTCCACCACGATGCGGAAGCGCTTCTTGCGTACGAGATCAAGGTCGATGGCACGCAGGAACGCCTCGGTATAGCGCTCGATGACCGCCGGCGCGTATTCGATGGTGCCGATATCGTCGAGATAGACCCGGCGGAAATCCTCGCGGAAGAAGAGGTTCTCGATCTTGCGCTCGGTGTTCTTGCTGATGTCCTGGCCTTTTGAGTCGAAGAACTTGATATCCACCGTACGCGCATCGAACGGCGAGAGGCGTACATGCACTCCGCCCGCCGCGTCGGTCGTGCGGACGTAGAAGCGCGCCACAGGCAGCGGCACGGCTTCGAGGTCCCACACGTTGATGCCGGCGGATGGTAGGCCCGAGAGCAGCGCGCGCTTGATCATACGCGGCGTGCGGTGGGCGTCGCGGTTGATGCAGACCTGCGAGCCTTTCGGCAGCACCGCTCCGTAGGCGGCGCCGAGCCGGGCGGCGAAGTCGGGTGTAATGTCCACGTTGACCAAGCCGGTGACGCCATAGCGGCCGAAGATGGAGCGCCTGCCCTGTGAGCCCCAGATGATGCTCGAGGTGACGACCGCGCCGGTCTCGATCTCTTTGTTTGGCCAGATCTTTACGCCGGGCTGGATGATAGCGTTCTCGTTGACGACGGAATGGTCGCCGATGACCGCGCCCTCGAACATCACCGCCTTGCTCTTGATGCTGTTCGATGTGCCGACGAGCGCGCCACGAAGCTCCGCCCGCTCGCCGATATACGAGTTATTCCAGACGACGCTGCGGTCGATCTGCGCGCGCGTATCGGCGATGGTGTAGGGGCCGATCACGCTGGGTCCGTGGATGATGACGCCCTCTTTGATCTTGGCGTCATGTCCGAGATAGACCGGGCCGAAAATCTGCGCGTCGTCCGCGACCTCTACTCCCTCTTCGACCCAAATGCGGCCGCCGGAGTCGTGGCCGGGAATCGGGATGTTCACCTTTCCCTGCAGCAAATCGGAGTTGGCCTGCATATACGTCGCGAGGTTGCCGATATCGCACCAGTAGCCCTCTGCGATGTAGCCGAAGAGCGGGTCGCCCTTCTCCAGCATCATCGGGAAGAGCTCTTGGCTGAAGTCGAAGGGCTTGTCTCGCTCGAAGTAACTGAAGATTTTGGGATCGAGGACATAGATGCCAGTGTTGATGGTGTCGCTAAAGACCTCGCTCCAACTCGGCTTCTCCAGGAACTGTTTGATGCGCCCACCCTCATCGGTGATGATGACGCCGTACTCGAGGGGATTCGAGACGTGCGCGAGCGTCAAGGTTGCCATCGCTTTGTGGTCCTGGTGATATTTGATGATATCGGTAAGGTTGTAGTCAGTGAGCGCGTCGCCGCTGATGACGAGGAATGGCTCCGTCAGCATCTCTTCCGCGTTCTTGACGCTCCCCGCCGTGCCCAACGGGACCTCCTCGCGGGAGTACGAGATGTGCATGCCGAACTGCGAGCCGTCGCCGAAGTAGTCCTCGATGGCGCTCGCCATGTACTGCACGGTAACGATCACGTCGGTGATGCCGTGTGTCTTGAGGAGCGTGAGGATATGCTCCATCACCGGCCGCCCGACGATCGGCACCATTGGCTTCGGACGCGAAACCGTGAGGGGACGCAATCGCGAACCCTCGCCACCTGCCATGACAACTGCTTTCATCAGGTGCGCGGCGCGGCTGCCTCTCATCGCGAAAGGCTAGCTGCGCCGCTCCTCCTTTCTTGCATGTCTGTGCCGGCTCCGCCCGCTGCCGGGCCGGAGGTTAACGGGCGATCTGATCGAGTGAATAGGCAGGCGAATGTACGCAACGCTGAATGCGACGTTCCCGGCGGGCGAAGTCGCTGGCAAACCGTCCCAGCCGTGTCGCACAGGAGGATTCGCGTAGAAACACGTACTGGAATGCCAGTGCCGGGGGTGCGCAGCAGAACGACAAGGCTCTCGAATGCTTCCGAGCATGGCCGCGGCTACAGACTCCGCTCGCCATGCAGACGCCGAAAGCGTTCTGTCGAGTATCGTACCACATCACAACACGGCCGCACCCGAGCTTGTCGAGTGCTTGCGCGTCTGATGCACGAGACTGAGCGACGTCGCATATACGGGCGCTAGCTACACCGCGTAAACGCGAGGGAAGCATGTAGCAGGAGGCGTGCCGCGAGCCCTCCGAGTAGATGAGGACGTCGATTGTCTTCCCTGACTAGGTGCGGCAGCTGTGTCAAGGCATTGCACCCGGGCCCGGTAGACTGCCACTTCCGTCGACCACAGATGCACGTCGCCATTTCTGAACGCTCTGCCGTGGGAGTCAGACAAATAGTGGGCGACTGGCGCCGCACACACCGTCTGGTGCGATACGTGCCAGCCGTCCATAGAGGTCGACGGTCAATGAGGCGTTACTGCGCCGCCATTGCGAAGATGTGCATATTCCAAGTGGACGGGAGCGTGACCGACTGGATCGTCTTGCCCGCCGCGAGCGACACGCCCCAGTAGTAGATACTCACGGCGTGCGATCCCGCGTTCGAGGGTGCGTTCCAGTTCGGTGTGGTGGCCACGACACCGCCGCCACTCACCGCACCGTTCCAATACCAGTCGGCGAAGTCCAGTGTGAATTGCTGTGTGCTGCCGTCGGTATAGGTGATTGTGCCGGTGCCCTTGGCCTCGCCGTTGTTCCCTGAGCCGATGAAGCCGAGCGTGCTCCCGGAGCCAGAGAAGAGAATCTGCTGACCCGAAGGCACCACATTATCGGGCGTGCCCGCGGCGACGTTCGGCCAGGTGAACGTGACGCCGTTCGTGGTCACCGGCTGGCCGGGAGTCAGCCCCACTGCTGCCAGCCCCTGGGCGGAGTAGCTGTAACCAGCGCCCCCGAAGTTGCCGGGGCCAGTGTTGCTGTTGTCGGTGATGCCGACGTCGTTGAATGCCTGTCGCAGCGACGAGAATGGCAGCACGGCTGTGTTAGTGACCGCCATCGCGAAGACGTGCTCGTTGGCGTCATTCGGCAGTGTGACGTACTCGACCGTCTTGCCCGACTGGAGAGCCACCGGCGCGTAGTAGACGCTTACCGCATGCGAGCCCAGCGTATTCGTCGGCGGCGCGTTCCAGTCTGGCGCTGTCGCAACGATCTGGCCGCCATTGGCGGGACTGTTCGCGTACCAGTCCGCGAGACGCAGCGTGAATGCTTGCGAGCTGCCATCAGTGTAGGTGATGGTTCCCGCACCGTTCTCAGTCCCGAAGGTGGCCGTGCCGAGAAAGCCTAGATACGAGCCTGAGCCGGTGACCCGGACGACCTGCCCCGCCGTTTGGACGTTGTCGGGCGTTCCCGCGGGGACGTTGGGCCAGGTGAACACGCCACCGACCGAGGCACCGGGCGTCAGGCCGACTTGCGCAAGTGCCTGTGCCGAATAGCTGTAGCCATTGCCGTCGAGGTTGCCAGCCGACGGATTGCTGTTATCGCTAATGCCGACGTTGTTGTACGCCTGCGCCAGCGAGCTATAGGGAAGCTGCGCTGTTGCAGACGCCTGGTTGGTGGCCTTGCCGCCTTCGCTGACATAACTGGCGACGCCGGTGAAGGTGAAGGTGCCCGGCTGGGCGTTCGCAGGCTGTGTCACCGACCACGTCGTCGTGACAGTCTGGCTGCCATCGACCGTCTGGAAGGATGCCGGTGTGGTGGCATTCGCCGTCCAGCCGCTAGGAACCTGGAGCGTCATGTTGAGCTGATGCGCCGCAATGTCGCCGCCGTTGGTGAAGCTCGTCGTCACCGTCGCGGGTGAACCAGGCGTCAGCACACCAGGCGACTTGACCGTGACGTAACGCGGGCCGTCCGTCGTGCGGACGTCGAAGCTGCCCTGCAGGGGCAGGGTGCGCGACGAGTCGCCGACAAAGACCTGATAGGTGCCATCGGCTACGACCCAGCTATTTGACGAGCTATCCCAGTACGAGAAGGCACGCGGGTCGAGCGTGAAGTGAACGTGTTGCGACTGGCCCGGATTCAGCGTCAGCTTCTGGAAGCCCTCGAGCTGCTTGGGCGGCTCGCCGGTTGTCGCGGGATCGCCGAGATAGAGTTGCACGACTTCCGCTCCGGCACGCGAGCCGGTGTTCGTGACATCGGCGTCCACCGAGATCGTGCTCTTGTACGAGGCCGGCTGTGGCGCCACGACGAGATTGCTGAAGCTGAAGGTGGTGTAAGACAGGCCGTACCCGAACGGGAAGAGCGGTGTGATGTTCTTCGCGTCGTACCAGCGGTAGCCAACCAGCAGTCCCTCGGAGTATTGCACCTGGCCGGTGACGCCGGGCCACTGCTGAGGCGTGCTCGCCGGAACGTCGGCGAGGCTCTTGGGGAAGGTGACCGGCAGCTTGCCGGACGGATTTACATCGCCGAAGAGCACGGCGGCGATGGCGTTGCCGTCTTCCTGACCGGGATACCACGCCTCCACGATGCCCTTGACTGAGTTGACCCATGGCATGGTGACGGCGCTGCCCGTGTTGAGCACA
The DNA here is from genome assembly GCA_964427535.1 of uncultured Ktedonobacterales bacterium. Taxonomy (GTDB): domain Bacteria; phylum Chloroflexota; class Ktedonobacteria; order Ktedonobacterales; family JADMIN01; genus CAYRVF01. The sequence continues at coordinate 33,313 of CAYRVF010000039.1, read as the reverse complement.
ACGATCGTGTTGGGGTTGGCCGCCGCGACCGCTTCGATGAGCTGGTTTTGCGCGCCAGGTAGATCGATGGTTGCCAGATCGGCGCCTTCGGTCTCAAAGTCGCTCGCGAAGACGATGGCGATATCGGACGTCTTGGCCAGTTGGACGGCCTGATCCTGCAGCGAGGGGCCGCCGGGAATCTGCCACCCCATGCTGACGAGGCTCGCGCCGCCGTTCTGGTAGTAGTCAACCTCGATCTGCACGGGCTGGGTCGCGGTCAGGTTGACCGAGCCGGTCTGCGTGTGTGCGCCCTGGTCGCGCCAGTTGTCGATGATCTTCTGTCCATTGATGAAGAGGCGGCTGCCGTCGTCGCTGGTCAGCGAGAAGGTATAGCTGCCGGTTGTCGGCGGAGTGAGCGTGCCGGTCCATTTGACCGACCACTGTGTGGCGTTGACGCCAGCGCCCGGCGAGCCGCCGTTCCAGTTGAAGTTGACCGTCGGGTCGTTGCGCGTGAGCACAGGAGTACCCGAGAGCGTCATGTTGTTGTAGAACTGAGCGGTCAGTCCATTGCCGCTGCCCGAAGCGGGCGTAAAGTATTGCGAGTCCACGACAGGGAGTTGGTTATTGGGTGCGACGCCTTGCGCGTATTGTACCTGCACGCCGCTGCCGGCGCGCTTCGAGATGCCCTGGTACGGCGTGACGACGTATGGAGCGTTGACACTGGCGCTGCCGCCACCGGCGGTCTGCGCTCCCGAGCCAGCATCATCGCCGATGACGGCGATCGAGTGGACCTTGGAGGTGTTGAGCGGCAGCGCATTGCCGTCATTCTTCAGCAGGACGGTACCGTTCTCCGCCGTCTGAAGGGCCGTCTGCGTGTGCTGTGGCGACGTGACCGTGGCCGACGGAGACCCGGTGTGGGGTCGGTCGAAGAGGCCGAGCGCGAACATCGTCCGCAGAATGTTATGCACATGTTGGTCGAGCGTCGCCATGCTCACCTTGCCGCTCTGCACAGCGGCCTTCAGCGCGGCGCCGTAGTAGGAGTCGTCGGGCATCTGCATGTCGAGGCCGTTGTTGGCCGACTGGACGGTCGAGTGTGTGGCGCCCCAGTCTGAGGTATTGAAGCCAGGGAACTGGAACTGCTGACGCAGCACCTGATTGAGATACGAGTTCTGGCAGGCATAGGCGCCGTTGATCGTGCTGTAGGAGCACATGATGGAGCCGACCTTGCCCTGATCGATCGCGGCCTGGAACGCAGGGAAGTAAATTTCCTGCATGGTCCGGTCGCTGACAACGGCGTTGTCGGCGGACGTGTTGCGGTAGGTCTCCTGGTTGTAGACGGCCCAGTGTTTAACCTGAGCGATCTCACCCTGGCTCTGGATGCCCTGGATATCGGCGGCGCCCATCTGGCCATTCAGATAGGGGTCTTCGCCGATGGACTCGAACGCGCGCCCCCAACGCGGATCACGCGTGATGTTGATCGTCGGCGCGAGCGTGACGTTGGTTCCCTTGCCCGCCTCTTCGGCACCGAGCACGCTGCCGTATTGCCGCATCAGCGATGGGTCCCAGCTTGCCGCTCCGGCGACTGGCGCGGGGAGTTGTGTCACGCCAGTCATGCCGTCGGCCACGCCCGCCGGGCCGTCTTCGAGATAGAGCGCGGGAATGCCGAGCCGCGTATTCGCGGGCACATAGCCGACATAGGCTGACCCAGAGGCGCCGTGCAATTCGGCGATCTTCTCGTCAAGTGTCATTTGGGCGATCAGCAGATTCGCCCGCTGATCGGGTGAGAGCGAGGTGTTCATCCACGGCTGAGCCGCGGCTCGCACAAACCTCGCGGTGGCGGCATATCCAGCCGCTAGTAGGACCGCGAGCGTCACGACGAGCGCGACTCGGGATACGCGAACGTGCCTGGGATGGCGCATGAAGTGTCCTCCTCGACATGCCTTCTACGGTTAGCCCATCGGTGAGCCAGCCATCCGTCCGGCAGAGGGCTGCCGGCGTTGCTGTGAGGCGCGAACGACTCAAGGGCTCCTTTCTGGTGGGGGTCTATGTCGTGTGGAATCTGGTGCGGTGGAGCACGCACACGGACGAGAGTGGTGAGGTGAGGCTGCCCGCATGGGCGAGCGCTGTCTGCGCGGCGACTAGACGTGTTGAGCCGTGCAGGGAAACCAGGGTACGTGGCTCGCATCCTGGCGTCGATTAAGGAAAATCCATCTCCTGTGCCCCAGCCTCCCCACTGCGAGGGCGCCTTGTCAGGCATAGGTGCGGTGCCTGATGCACGCTGCATCGTAGGCTACCGACGCTACCCTCCTCTGATCCTGCAAGCATGCTGCGGGGTCGTGGCAGCAATAGTACCTGCCTGCATGTTAGTCAGTCAAGTGTCCGAACAAACGCATGGGCCGATGGGCCTATTGTGGCAGTCTGCAGCGTCGTACCCTGCGAGGGACGAGATGACCGTGGTGTCCGGAAGGCATCGGACGGTGGTGCGAGCCAGGAGCTCGTGAGAAATTGCGGGAAGCGGTCGGTGAGTGGGTCAGACACAGAGGACACAAACAGAATGCTGCGGTCCGGCTCCGCGGACCGCAGCATTCTGGAGAAAGCGACAATACAGTTAGTTCAAGGCATTGCGGTTAGAAGATGGATTTGTCGTCGTACCCAGGCGCAGCACACGAAGTTGCTCCTCGGCGCGCTGGCGCTCAACACGCCGCTGCAGCTCGATCAGTCGCAGCGCTTCATCGAGAGTAAAACCGTTATCGAGTAGGGCATCAACAAGCAGGTCCTCGTACTGACGCATGATGACACCTCCTGCTTCATGAGAAACCCACAGGAGGCCGAACAGTCACCGGCTACCGCATCTCTCTCGCCTTTCGCCAGACACCTGTTGCATCGGCCGAAGCGTCTATGCTCCTGATCTGGCCAGTGCCACGAGAACGCGGCTCCGCATCGTCGACAACACCTGTGGTCCATGCACACGCATATTCACCGGTTCTGACGCGCGAATATGACTTGCGAGTCGCAAGATCCCGCGACCTCTGTCTGATGTCCGGACATGCATTTGGCGTGCCAATCTGACACACACAACGCATGTTTCATGCTTGCGCTCACCTCTACTGAAATATACGTGCGACGCTCGTCGACGGTTTACCATGGGTACTTTCTGCCCAAGATGAAGCGGCCGCCGCGTAGAGATGCCAGTCGCGGCGGCAGGGAGTGGAATGGCTGCGTGGAGGCAGGCTAGTTGGCGGCTGTGACTGCCACACGCGCCTCCGTGTCGGGAAAATCGTGGCTGCGTGGGGAGACACCGAGGCGCCGCAGCATGACCTCGTGGGCCCGCCATTCGAGCGAGTCGTCCAGCGATGGCAGCGGCGTTGCTATTCCCTTCCGAAGTAGTGCGAGGCGAATCAAATAGTCCGCGAAATTTGGGTTCTTCGGCAGCAGCGAGCCGTGCAGATAGGTTCCGAAGGCGTTGCGGTACACGCATCCTTCCAGATGGTCTTCGCTGTTGTTGCCGTGCCCGGCAAGCACCTTGCCCAGCGGTTGCGCGCTCGGTCCGAGGTACGTACGGCCGCCATGGTTCTCGAAGCCGACCAGCGTGCTCGTGCCCCAGCCCAGTGCGACGTTGCCGATGCAGCGCGGCACCTTCTTGCCCTTATGGATGGTCCAGGCGTCGAAGATGCCGATGCCTTCGAGCTCTGGACCCTCGGCGGGGCGATAGAACTTCGCGAAGAGCTGATAGCCGCCACAGACTACGAGCGTCGGCACGCCAGCCTCGACGGCGTCGCGGAGCGCAGCCCCTTTGCTTTGCCGCAGATCGCCGGCGACTTCATCCTGCTCTTTGTCCTGGCCGCCGCCGAAGAAGATCAGGTCGTAGCTGGCTGGGTCGAAGCGGTCGCCAATGCCGACCGGCACGACGCGAAGGTCGATGCCGCGCCAGGTCGCCCTGCGGAGGAAGGTCAGGATGTTGCCCCGATCGCCATAGAGATTGAGCTGCTCGGGGTAGAGGTGCGCCAGAGTGAGCGTGACTCCGGCAAACGCGGTGCTCTCATGCGTCATCGTCTTGCTCCCAGTACCGTGGCGCGTAGCCCCGGCGCTCGATCTCGCCACGCACGGCGAGCATGGCAGTGTAGGTTGGCACTACGTACAACGGCTCCCCCACGGGAGTCACCTCCAGCGCGGCGGTGAGCGCGGCAGCGATGTCAGTGGTGACTTTAGCCACTGGCGCGCCCGCGTACTTGAGACGGAGTGCCAGGTCGTAAGCGCGTGTCCCGCTGGCCACGACGCTCGCGGCGATACCCGCCACCTGCTCGAAATCGGCGTCCCAGATCCACGAGACATCTTCTCCGTCGGCCGCCCGGTCATTGAGGATCAGGAGCATCGATTTGGAGGTCGCCGTCGCGGTAAGCGCGCGGAGCACTTCGTTCAGGCCGGTTGGATTCTTCGCGAGCAGCAGATGGACGGTATGATCCTCGATCTGGATGCGTTCCGCACGCCCAAACGCGGGCGTAAAGCGCCCGAGTGCCGTTGCTATGGCCGCTGGCGCGAGCTCACGCGTGGTCCCGACGGCCGCGCCTGCCAGTGCATTGTAGACGTTATACAGGCCAGGGAGCGCGAGATCAACCGATGTCGCGCCGGCCGCAGTGCGGAGCGTAAACCGCGAGCCATCCAGTCCAGCGAAGCTGACAGCAGATGCCGAGACAGACGGCGTAGGCCGCGAAAATCCGCAGCCGGGGCATGCCCAGTGGCCGACGTGGCTATAGAACCGGCGCGAGAACTCCAGCGCGGTCCGGCAGCGTGGGCAGGTGCGCGTGTCGATCACCTGCACTCGCTCGGGGTGCTCGTCGACGCCGGGCGCGTCCTCGACGCCGAAATAGACGATCGGTCCGCGGTGTCCGTCGGCCAGCGCGGCGACGGCTGCGTCGTCAGCATTGAGCACGAGAGTGACGCCCTCGGGCAAGGACTGGAGCGACTCGCGCCAGCGCTCGGCGACGGAATCGACCTCGCCGTAGCGGTCGAGCTGGTCGCGGAAGAGATTGGTGACGGTCACTATCTCTGGCTGCACCTCGGTGACCACGCGGCCAAAGGCGGCCTCGTCCACCTCGAAGACGAACGCGGCGTCTCCGCGCTCGCGGAGCTGGCCGCCGAATGTCGCGTGCTTCATGAGCGCGGCTGTGATGCCCCGCGCGAGGTTCGAGCCTTCGCGGTTGCGCCACACGCGCAGGCCGCACTCACGCAGTACGGAGGCGATCAGCCCGCTGGTGGTCGTCTTGCCGTTCGTGCCCGTGACGACCACACTGCCGCCGCGAAGCTGTGCGCTCAGGTGCGACGTCAGGCGCGGATCGAGCGCGCGTGCGAGCAATCCTGGCAGGCTCGTGCCGCCTCCCACGCCCAAACGGCGTGTGAGCGAGCCAGTGGCCCGCCCGGTGGCGACAGCAGCGGCGGCACGCAGCCGGAAGCGTGCGCCGCGCGCTCGCCGGTGGGCGCCTGCCCGGCCCGGCGTGTAGGTCGGGGTACTCGTCGAGGGACCGCCTGGACCGTCGGGCAGATGTGTCGATGAATTCATACGCTGCTCGTTGACTCCCTGAGATACTGCCTGACCGTCTCAATGAGCGTGTCTGGCGCGAACGGTTTAGTCAGATAGGCATCCGCTCCGAGCGCGTGCGCGTACGCACGGTGTTTCTCGCCCGAGCGGGAGGTCAGCATGACGACGCGCACACCATCAAAGCGTGATGAGCCGCGCAGAACCGAGAGAAACTCGTACCCGTCGAGCCGGGGCATCTCAATGTCTAGAATGACGACTTTCGGCAGGCGAGTCATCATCATCGTCAGCGCTTCGAGGCCGTCACGCGCCATTTGCACTTCGATTCCGTCGCGCGTCAGCACGTGCTCAAGCGCTCTGCGCATCGAGACGGAGTCGTCCACGATGAGCGCCTGATAGGCAGCCTCCTCCGCTGGGCGGGGCGTGCGCGGAGCCCGTGCTATGCGCGGCGTCATTGGCCCGTGCTGCACAGTCTCGATAAGCTCTGGCAGATCGAGCAGCAAGAGCACCTCTCCCTCGGGCGTCGTCGTGGCGCCGCGAATCGCGGGCCGTCGCAGGTGGCGAGCCAGTGCGCGGACGACGACTTCACGCTCCTCCCGCACCTCGTCGACCATGATCACCGCTCGCTGCTGTCCGAGGTCCACGAGTAGCGCGACCTGGGGCACATGCGCGACATACTCACCGCCCAGTAGCTCGGCAAGCGAATACACCGGCACCTCCTCGTACTGCTTGCCACTCTCGCTGCCAGACGTGACGACCGTCGGGCCGCTGACGCGCTCGATACGGATGCGGCGCGTTATGCGTAGCGGAGCAGACTCACTTGCATGCGCGCTTGGCGCGACCGACTCAAGGATATCGGCCGGCAGCAGCGAGAGCGTGCGCTCGACAGACGAGAATGGGATGGCGAATCCCTGCTGGTTTTCGACAACCTGGAGGACACGCACGATGCTGAGTGAGATCGGCACTCGAATGCGGAAGACGGTCCCCTTGTACGGCTCACTCCGTACGTGGATGCTGCCTTTCAACTTCTGAATGGCGGCGCGGACTTCGTCAAGACCGACGCCCCGCCCGGCCTCGACGCGCGCGGAATCGGCGGTGGTGACGCCGTTGACGAACATCAGGCCGAGCTTCTCGTCGCTACGCAAGGTGTGGGCCGTGTCTGGATCCACTACGCCGACGGTCATGGCTGATGCCACCAGATGTTCTGGGCTCACGCCGCGTCCGTCGTCGCCAATCTCGATCGTGACCTCATTGCCCACATAGTAGGCGTTCATCCAGAGCCTGCCCTGCACCGGTTTACCGCGCTCCTGACGTTCCTCTGGTGACTCGATGCCGTGAACGATCGCGTTGCGGACGAGTTGCATCAGCGGCTCGGCGAGCGCAGCGCTGATGTCGCGGTCAATCTCCGTGGTCTCGCCTTGGACGGTGAATGTGATCGACTTGCCCTCGCCAAGCGCGAGTGTACGAGCGGCCAAGCGAAGCCTCGGCACGACGTCATCCAGCGGCACCAGGCGCATCTGAATGACGTCGTGCTGGATCTGGCTCATCACCGATTCCTGTGTCTCGGTGGTCTTGAGCAGTCGCTGAAGAACGGTGCGCAGCGATACCTGCAACGTGCCCATGTCGGCCACCGCCTCATGCAGCATGCGCAGCGCGTGATCGAACTCGGTGTACCTGTCGAGCTCCAGCTCATCCCAGTCTTGATGGTGGATTCGCGGCAGGGCGGAACCCGCGTCGGCGGCGGTACTTGTGGCCTTGGCGTGGCGCTCGTCGGGGCGCTCCTCGGGGCGGGCCGCGGAATGCCGCTGCGCCCTCGCGTTTGATGCGCCGTTGCCACGATGCGATATGGCATGGGCGCGGTGGTCTTCAAGCTGTTCGCCGAGCGACGTCAGACGGGTGAGCGCATGTTCCATGTCATCCTGCATGCGGCCGATGTCGGCTCGTGCCTGTGCCAAGGCGGTGCGGTTCACAGCGAGCGTGCTGACGTGGTTCATCAGGGCATCGAGGCGTTGCACGTCCACCCGAATGGTAGAATCGCCATTGTTGCCGCTCGGCTGTGTGGGTTTGCGCGATCGGTCGGGTATCTGAGGTGACCCGTGCGAAGGCGGCTCAGTCGTACCGGGCACCTGCTCGCGCGGAGCCGGTGGTTCTGGCGCGGTGGATGCACGCGCCTGGAGCCACTCGTCACGTATGCGGCGTCCTTCACTCTCGAGATGCGGGTCGCGAGCGTGTCCTTCCTCGGCGGCTTCCAGTCCGCTTTCCAGCACGCCCAGGAGTTGCAGCAGCACCGAGTCCAACTCCGCGCGGCTTCCCTCTACCCCGCGCTGCGACGCTTTCAGCACGTCCTCTATCGTGTGCGCGACGACCGCGATGGTATCAAAGCCAAACGTGAAGGCCGCACCTTTGACCTTGTGCGCGATCCGGAGCATGGTCTGTAGCGCCTCAACATCAGTCGGGTCTCGCTCGAGGGCGAGCAGCGCGCGTTGCACGCTCTGCAGGTCCTCGGTAGTCTCGACGATGAACAGCCGCTTCATCTGCGCGGGGATTTCATCGAGCTCGGCATCGGTGACGACGCGCTGTGAAGTCGCTGGACTCGTCTCTGGCAGCACCGTGGCCGCCGCGTCTCCCACAGATGCCTCGGTTTCGCTCAAGTCGTTCAGTTCGCCTGAGGAGGGCGGGGTCTGCTCGACGGGTGGCGCTCCTGTTGGGCGCCGTCGCAGCAACGTGCTCGCGCGAAATTGCCGGACGATCTCGTCCGCGTCGTGGTCCTGATTATCTCGTGACGATTCGCCGGTTAGCTCTTGGATATCTTGTTGGTCCGAACCTCTCTGGTCAGTCACTAGCGGCTGTACCGTCGCGGAGACCGCTTGCCGGAGTCGTTCGCGTACGGCGGCTACCTCCGTGCCGTCATCGGCGGGCGAGGATAGCGGCGCCTCAGCGTCCGCTATCTGGTCGACGCGCGTCGAGATAACGCCGAGTGCCGTCGCGGATGTTTCCACGATACCGGGTGGAACGGCTCTCTCCGATGAGTGCTGGCCGAATATGCTTGCAAGCGAGCGGGCGATATCCGCGCAGTCGCTCACACCAAAGCTCCCGCACAGGTCGGCCATCGCCAGGGCGAGGCGGCTGATCTCCATCGCCGCGTGCTCGCTCGTCGAGGTGGACTCCGCGGATGCAAGTGTGGCAAGGTGCCGTCGGATCACGGGCACAAAGGCACGCATCTCATCCACGAACATGCGTGTCAGCTCGGGGTTAGCCATGCAGACGCTCCTCTTCTTCGAGGCGCGCGAGAATGTCAGAGAGGAGTCTGTCGACGGCGAGAATGGGACACGTGATCGTGGAGTCCGGGGGCTGATAGGCGCCTGAAATGTACCTGGCGTCGATCGATGTACCAGGTTGCGGCTGCGTGTCGACCTCAGAGACGATTTCCTCATCGCGCGCGAGGATGATCTCGCCGATCGAGGACATCGCCAGCGCGATCGACCGTTCGCCTTCGCCCACGATGAGCGCTGTCGTGAAGCGTACCGCTGGTGATGTCGGTGTGGCGTCTCTCTGTGTCGTGGCGGTACTGGCCTTGCCTGGGGTGTCGGCGCTGCCGGGCGAGAGGTGTCCTGTGAGCGCGGGAAGCGGATCGACGAGGCCGAGCATGTCGGTACGCAGCGCGAAAATGCCGAACAGCCAGGGCGTGCTAAACGGCAAGGGCACGACCTCAGGAAGCGTGGGCAGCACTTCGCGGAGCTGCGCGAGCGGCACGGTAAAGACCAAATCACCACATCCACAGAGCAGATACTCGCGTCCCTCAGGGGCCACACTCAGCAGCTGGCCCTCTTCGGCGCGTTTGAGAAGAGCGTCAATCGCTTCTGGTGTGCCACGCCGCGCCGCAGCCAGCAGGTGAGCGAGATTGGGCGCCTCTGGACGGAGCTGCGATACTCGTAGAGGCGGCAGCTCAGAACGTGCGAACTCGCTCATTCAGGTCATCCTTCGTGTGGCGCCGGAATATCCGCGGACCGTGTTCTGTCAGGGAGTCACCGCTGCAAGAGAGACGTTCCGCGCTTCGCATTCCGCATGGATAGGGTGGAACTGCGTCAGTCTGAATCTCGGCCCGGGGGAGTATAGCCGAGCAACGCGCAGACCCGGTTGACGAGATCCGCGGCGCGGAAAGGCTTGGTGATAAAATCTCTGGCACCGATCATTTTGGCGCGAAAGTGATCGATGATACCGCCCTGACCGGAGAGCATCACGATAATGGTCTGTGAGAAGTCCGCGTTTCCTCGCAAAATCCGAGCGACTTCGTAGCCATCCATGCGCGGGAGCTTGATGTCGAGCAGCAGCAGGTCGGGGACCATCACCTCGCCCTTCGCCAGAGCAGATAGCGCCGAGAGCCCGTCAGGGAAAGCGACAACCGACGTCATGCCGACTCGACGAAAACTCAATTCGATCACGGTGCGTACCGCATGGGAGTCGTCGATGACCATGATGAGCGGCTGTTCCACGACCTCTTTAGACGTCTCGACCACGGCGGTAGCCTCCATCCGGGTAGTCCTCTGACTGGATGTTCCCGGCGAGTTCGACGAGAGTAACGACATAGCATGCCCCTTTCCCGCGAGCCACTTCGATACGGTTCAGGCCGGGATATCCGGCATGTGGGATCGGAGTCATTCGCGGCACCCGCGACCGCATCTCCGTAACTGCTGGGTTATCCCTCCTGCCGCCGTTCGCGCACGGTCGCAAAGAGCGCTTCCCAGGCCTCCTGATTCTGCACGCGTTCGATAGGAGAGGCGACGCGCGCGTTGATCGCCTCAAATGCAATGCGTAGGGACTTGAGCAGCGTAGCCGACGCGTCTTCATAAAAGACCTTGCCACTGCCCAGGGCGCGTGACGAGCCGTCGAGCTGACGGCGCACAAATGGCGCCAGATCGTCGATGTCAATCCGGTTGTTGACGATGTGAAACGGGTAGTCGCCGATGCCGCTTACCGCTTCACGTTCGAGCAATGTCTGGAGTGTCGTTGGAGCGAGCGTAAGCCCGTTGGCATCGCATGCTTCTTCAAGCGCGCGCATGGTGTTGTTGATGAACGTGGCGAGCCCGATAAGCTCATCGGCGGCTGACTTTCGTCGGATCCAGTCCTGCTCCATGCCGATCAACAGGGTGAACAGGTCGAAGTGGCGCATGCTCAGGCGCTCGGCCTCTTCGGGGAGTCCTGGCCCGCCAGCCGCGCCAACGGGCACGAGCAGACCTTCATGCACTAGCGGCCCCACCATGCGGGCGATCTCGAGCTCCGGCTGGCGCAACGCGGTCGCGATGCGTCGCACTGTGTGCTGCCGGTTCACCTGGGCGATGACGCGCCACGCCGCGACGTGAAACGCAAGTGGATGGCCGATCGGAGGGTCGAACACCATTTTGACATGGGTGCGCATGCCATCCGGAAGATAGCTTTCCAACCCCTCCCACTCGTGCTCGTAGCGCAGCACCTCCATTGTGGCGTGCGTCGGATCGATCCGCAATTCGTCCGCACCGTGGGGCAGCTGCTCGCCAGGATGAAACTCGTAGGTGCCGCGCTGCCACAGGGCAAGCTCGCGGACGGTCCAGAGGGCTTGCGTACGGAGCGCGTGGGCGAGTTGATCGGTGGTCAGAGTGCCTAAGTCGACGAGCCGCTCGCCGATGCGTTTGCCGAGCGGGTCTTGCGTCTGGAGTTGGAAGGCGTAGTCGAGCTGCGTCGGAGTGGCGAGGCCGAGTTGTTGCAGCACCGCGCCGAGCGTCAACGCTTCCGTATCGAGCTCGATGCAGCTTACGATGGAGCCGCTGGCAAAGTAGATGAGGCCCTTCCGCCCATCCGCCTGGTTGAGATGCAGCGCGCCCGTGGTGGAGTTGAGCCCCATGCCCATGACCTGGAGGAGCTCGATGAGCTTGAACTCTTCGAGACGTCCGCTCAGTACTCCAACGTTCGACACACGATTCTCCCAATCTCTGAACAGGCACCTCCGCCCGGTGTTCTTCGGCTCCCATGACCGGAGACACGCCCACGAGCGGTCATCGCGGGCGCTCGTTGTGTTCGAGTTGCTGGGTAGCGCGCACTGGAGGCGGCTCCGCCCACAGGACGCTCGTGATGATGCGGGTGAGCATGCCGGGCCGCCGCTATTATACGCTAGCCATGTGGGCTCAGCAATGGCCCGATCCGCCTGATGTCCGTTGGCGGAAGCGACTCTGCGAGATGCGCCACTGTCTCTTCGCCTGGCGGAATGCGCAAATCAGGCGCGATTTCGGCGAGCGGCACCAGCACAAATGCCCGCTCTCTGAGCCGTGGATGCGGAATTGCCAGCGAAGACGTCTCCAGCACGAGCTCGTCGTAGAGCAGCAGGTCGATGTCGATTACGCGCGGGCCGTAGCGTGGCCCACGTACACGTCCGAGCGCGACTTCCACCGATTTGATAAACGCGAGCGTATCCTCAGGCGAGCTAAGTGTCGTGCCAGCGCACACCGCGTTGTGGAAGCGCGGCTGATCTTCGACCAGCATCGGCGCGGAATCATACACCGACGAGACATCTGTGATCTGGATGTGTTCACCGAGGGCACGAAGCGCGGCCCGTAGGTGAGCATCGCGGTCGCCGAGATTGCTGCCTAGCCCCAGAAAGACCGCAACCGGCACCGGCTGGGGCAGATGAAATGACATAAAAACTGGCACCCTCTATGCGTCTCGCGCTTACACCAGGACTACGGAGAACAGCGCGTTTCACGGCGGCACCGGTTGGGACAAATCGGGTGGATACCTGATGCGAGCGCGCTACGTTCATGATACGATATGCGGTGGTGATACTCCTGCCGGCATCGCACTGCATGGGCGCCGCTCGTCGAGGCGCAGGCATTCAAGAAGATTCGAAGCGCGAATTTCCATGATAGGACTTATCGGACTCGACCATCACTGGGCGCCCGCAAGTGTGCGCGGGCGGCTTACGTTCTCCGACGAGCGATTGCATGCCGCCGTGGCTGAGCTTGTCGCGGACCCCGTTCTAAACGGTGCGGTGATGCTCTCGACCTGTAACCGAACCGAAGTGTACGTGTCGACGTCAGATTGGGATGCGGCGAGACGGCGAGTTGAACGGTTCCTTGGCGAGACCTACATCCAGGCCGGTGTCGAGCAGGCGGTGCCGTTGGCTGTCGCTCGACAGATCAGCGCGGACGCCCAGTCTGGTGCCGAAATGCCTGCGCGCGTGGGGGACCTCGTGCTGCCCGCCGAAGTCGCGCAGGTGCTGTATGTGTATGAGGACCTCGATGCCGCGCGACACCTGTTTCGCGTCGCCGCGGGCCTGAAATCGATGGTGGTCGGCGAGGCGCAGATCCTCGGCCAGGTGAAGGATGCGCTGGCGGCCTCGGAGTCCGTGCATGCGATCGACGATGAGCTGCGGTTACTCATGACATGCGCCATCAAGGCGGGCAAGCGTGTTCGCGCCGAGACCGAGATCGGCCGGGCGGATGTCTCGGTGGCGGCGCTGGCTGTGGGAGTCGCGAAGGACGCGCTGGGGTCCCTCGATGGGAAGGCGGCTCTGATCATCGGCGCGGGCAAGACAAGCCAGCTCTGCGCGCAACTATTGTCACGCGAAGGTATCGGACGTGTAGTGCTGGCGAACCGCACGTCCGCCACGGCGAGCGCGCTAGCCGATGAAGTGCGCGGAGAGCCGGTCGAGCTGGAAGACATCGGTCGCGTGTTGCCCGATGTGCAATTGGTCATCAGCGCGACGGCAGCGCCGCATCTCGTGCTGACCGCGGCGACGGCTGCGGAGGGGCTGCGCGGACGTCAGACGCCGCTGGTGATGATCGACCTCGCGGTGCCCGCGGATATCGAGGAGTCTGTCGGCCTGATGCCGCAGGTCACCCTATACTCCCTCGACGCGCTGCGTTCGATGGACAGCACCAGCGGTGCGGCACAGGCAGCCGAGGACGGGAGCCGGGACGCCGAACTCGCCCGCGCCCACGAGATTCTCGGCGAGACGGAGCTGGAGTACGTGCGGGCGCAGACGATGCGCCTGGCCGTGCCCGGCATTGCCGCGCTACGACGCCATGTGGACACGTCGGAGCAAGCCGAGCTGTCGCGCGCGCTGGCGCTACTCACCCATCTCTCGCCTGCCGATCAGGAGATCGTGTCGCGCTTTGGCCAGCGGCTCGTCGACAAGATGTTCCACCATCTGGTGTCGCGGGTGCGTGCCCTCGCCGAATATGACGAGGTGCCGCCAGAGGTGACGATGCGGGTGCTCGCGCAGCTCTTCGCCGACCCCGATGCCCCGTCTGGACGCGATGGCAGCTGACCCCCGAGAGGCATAGTCGCGTTGACGGCGTGCCGGCGCGGCAGTATACTCGCGACGCGTGGTGTGGCAGGCGGCGAGTGCGAAGCGAGGACGCATGGGGCGGTGCAGTGGGCGTGAGTCGAGTGGTACGAGTTCCCCCGTCTTCGTGGCGCGACGGTCTGGATATGGACTGGGCCTCGTTGTCCTGCTGGGCGCTGTGCTGCTGTTGGTGGCATGCGGGCGCTCGACACCCAAGCCGCCAGCCGTGAGTGGCGGCACGTACGTCAGCCAGCAGTATCACTTTCGAGTGACGTATCCGGCGGGATGGGCCGCGAGCGTCGCGAAGACCTCGTCGTCGAGCGTGCCGCTGACTGTGGTTTTCACCGAGATCGACCAGCCCAGCGCGGCGGGGTCGGTCGTCTCGGCCTTCACTGTGACGGTGCTGTCGCTGAGTGACGCGGCGATCGCGCGCGACGCATCCACTATGGCGTCTGACCCGACGAAGCACGCGACTACCCTCTCCGGGCATACCGCGTACGTCTCTACGCCCCTCCAGCAGCCGCTACAAGGCTCAACCGCGACGGTCACGCACACGGAGTATGATCTGGTCTCCGGGTCGTATGAGTATCAACTGAGCACGGACGCGCTCACAGGCAGCACATCGCAGGCGGCGCTCACACAGATGTTGCAGCAGTTCACGCTGTTACCGTGAGGCCGGGACCTCTCCCCCAACCCCCTCCCTTTGGAGGGGAGGGGTCGTGAAGCGGGCGTAGATGGCTGTCGGGCGGAGGAGTGGGCACCGCGCCGAAGACGTCTGCCACGGGTGACAGTTAGAGGTGCCTGCGTTCTTCGGGCATAGCGCCCGCGTTCGTGAGCTGCTCGACGAGCCAGTCCTCCTGGTGGATGGGGACGCCAAGCTTCTCCGCGCGAGCAAGCTTGCTGCCGGGCGCCTCGCCGACGATCAGATGGTCGAGGTTCTTCGAGACGCTTGTCGCGATTTTGCCGCCTAACTTCTGTATCGCCTGCTCTGCCTGGCCGCGCGTCAGACGGGCGAGCGAGCCTGTTAGCAGGAACGACTGGCCGGAGAACGGCAGGTCCTCGGTCGACGGGGTCTCCTCCTCGGCGGGCATCTCCAGACGGAGGCCAACGTCGCGGAGCCGCTGCACGAGTGCGCGGTTCGGCTCAAGGCTGGCCCAATGCGTGATGCTCTCGGCGACGGTCGGCCCGATGCCTGGTAGCGCGGCGATTTCCTCGGGCGTCGCGTTGAGCACGGCATCGATCGAGCGAAATGCCTCGGCGAGGATCGTGGCCGCGATGTAGCCGACATGGCGGATGCCCAGCCCGAACAGGACGCGTGGGAACGGCTGGGCCTTGCTCGCCTCGATCGCGCGGAGCAGGTTCTCGGCGCTTTTCTCCTTGAAGCCAGGCAGGGTGAGAATCTGCTCGCGGGTGAGCGAATAGATATCGGCGATGTCGTGCACGAGACCCGCGTCGATGAGCCGCTCGACAATCGCCTCGCCGAGACCACGGATGTCCATCGCGGCGTCTGACACGAAGAACCGGATGCGCTCGACGCGCTGGGCCGGGCACTCGGCGTTGGTGCAATAGATGTCGACCTCGTCGTCCTCGCGCGCGACAGGCGAGCCGCACGACGGGCACGTCGTTGGTGGCTGCCACGGCACCTCGGACCCGTCGCGCAGCTCGGGTAGCGCCTTCACGATGCCGGGGATCACGTCGCCGTGGCGCTGGACGATCACCATGTCGCCGATGCGCAGATCGAGGCGCGCGACTTCGTCCATGTTGAAAAGGGTGGCCCGGGAGACCGTGACGCCGCCGATCTGCACCGGCTCAAGGCGGGCGTTCGGTACCAGC
The DNA here is from genome assembly GCA_964427535.1 of uncultured Ktedonobacterales bacterium. Lineage (GTDB taxonomy): Bacteria > Chloroflexota > Ktedonobacteria > Ktedonobacterales > JADMIN01 > CAYRVF01. The sequence continues at coordinate 17,651 of CAYRVF010000039.1, read as the reverse complement.
TTGCCGGTGCGCCCGACAGTGACGACGATGTCGATCAGCTTCGTCCGCGCCTCGACCGGTGCGAACTTGTAGGCGCGCGCCCAGCGTGGGTCGCGCTGCACCGAACCCAGTTCTTCCTGCTGCCAGCGGTCGTTCACCTTGATGACGGCGCCGTCGATCTCATACGGCAACGTGAAGCGGTTGGCCTCCATGCGGTCGGCGAATGCCTGGGCCGCCTCGATCGTGTCGACGCGCTCGATCAATGGAGAGACCGGGAATCCCCACTCGCGCAGCCAGGTGAGCGCTTCCCACTGACTGCGCGGCTCCGGAGCGCCGACGACCGAACCGATCTGATATGCCAGGAACGAGAGCGGGCGCCGGGCCGTGATACGCCAGTCTTTCTGTCGGAGCGAACCTGCGGCGGCGTTGCGGGGGTTAGCGAAAATCCGGGGTGTTGTTCCGGCTTCCTGTGCCTCACGCGCGAGACGGTCGTTGAGTTTCTCGAAGTCTGCCGTACGCATGTAGACTTCACCGCGAATCTCGATCCGCCCGGGCATCGGAGCGCCCTCACTGCGTCTTAGTTGCTCGGGCACGTCGCGGATGGTGCGGACGTTCGCGGTGACATCCTCGCCGATGGTGCCGTCGCCGCGCGTAGCCCCAAGCACGAGCCGTCCGCCTTCATACGTGAGATTCATGCTGAGGCCGTCGATCTTCGGCTCGGTCACGAACGTGAACGTCGCGTTGGGGAGCAGGCGGCCGATCATCTCGCGCCATTCTCGCAGTTCCTCGGGCGTGCGCACGTTGGCGAGGCTCAGCATCGGCGTGATGTGGCGGACCTTGGCAAATCCCTCGGCTGCCTCGCCGCTCACATGCTGAGTGGGAGACTCCGGCGTGATGAGTTCCGGATGCTCGGCCTCGATCCGGCGCAATTCACGCATGAGGTCGTCATATTCGGCATCCGAGAGAGTCGGATCGTCGAAGACGTAGTAGGCGCGATCGGCCTCGCGAATGCGCTCGCGGAGCTGTTCGAGGTGGGCTTCGAGTGTCTGGGGCTGTGACATCGCTGCAACGATCTCCTCTGGGCGCATACCGTACTTCGTCCGCCAGGTGCGTGGTGGCGAGGCGCGACGACCAATCCGTGCGAGCAGGTGCCGTGCCTGACACCGCAGTGTAGCATAGCGCCGGGCCGCCTCTGTAGACCTATTCTGCTTGGGCTAGCACAACCTGGTAGCTCACGGCGACGGGCTTCACGGACGCCGGACGAGTAGAGCACGAGGCAGAATGCGCGCCTCGAAGCGTGTCGCCCTGATGACTTCGCCGTCCAGATGCGCGAACACAGGACCGTCCGCTTCCATCGTGACGGTGCGTATCAGGTGCTGCGACACTTCAGGCTGCCCGATGTGTGCGCCGCGTTCGACCATCGGGAGCAAGCGCAATGCGCGTAGACGTCCCGGCTTCTGGATGAGGCACAGGTCGAGTAGTCCATCGTTCGGGTCAGCGCCAGGGTTGATGCGAAAGCCCCCGCCATATCGCGGCCCAATCGTCACATCGGCAAGCGCGTATTCCTGTCGTTCAGGCGGCGAGTCGTCGTATGACACATGTAGCGCCGGGCAGCGATGGTAGTGGAAGACCAGCTCGCGCAGGCTGGACGCCCAGTAGAGTCCCTGGCCGCGCAGGAACGGCACGCGCTTGAGCGATTCGGCGGCCGCGGCAACGTTTGCGTCGATGCCGACACCCAGAGCATTCACAAAGATGCGCGAGTTGACTGTGCCGACATCGACGAGACTGGAGGGACCGGCAAAGGCGACGTCCAGTGCCGCGCGGGTCTCCCTGGGTAGCCCCAGCGCGCCGTAGGCGTAGTCGTTGCCGTTGCCCGCGGGAACGATCCCCAGAGGCACGCGCGCTCCAGACGAGAGGATGCCGCCCGCGATCTCTGAGATGGTGCCGTCGCCGCCCACCGCGACGACTGGCCGCTCGTCACGTGCGGCGGCATACGCCAGCTTGTACCCGCTGCCGGGTTCGCTCGTCTCGACCAACTCTGCACCGTGCATACGCACCGAATGGTCGAGCAACGTGCGGAGGGACCGCGAGCGACCCTGGCCGCTGTGTGTGTTCAGAATGACGAGCGGCAGACGCCTATCGTCCCCGGTCTGCGCGCCGCGTCGCCGCTCACCTGGCTCCATTGCCTGGCTCATGTTGTCCTCCTGCTATCGCGCCGCGAGCACCGACCGTGGGCTCGTACCTCAACGTCCATCCAGAAGCCAGGTTACCATCGCCACCAGCACACAGAAGGCGAGCGCCACCGCGCGGTGGCCCACGGTGATCGGCGCCTTAGCAAAGTCGGATGGCGACCTCTTCGTGCGCTGAAGTACGAAGGAGCTGGTGCGGCCTGCATCGCCTCTTCTCTCATGACTCGGGCAGGTGATATGGCTGACGCGGCGTGGGTGGCTGTGTGCGTGTCGGCCAGTTGGCAACGTCGTCGTTGACGAGCGTATTGGCGACCTGTGGATCGGGGCCGCGATAGTCGAGACCGGCGCGGCGTGCGAGAGTTGGATGCTGGCTGATACGCGTCTCGACGAACTGCGTGAAGCGGCGCGCAAACCGCTGAATGTCGAACTCCTCGGCGTGGCGACGTATGGCCCCTGGATCGAAGTACTCGTCGCGGAAGCTGGTGACCGCCTCGGCTAGCGACTCTGGCGTCTGCTGCGCAAAGAAGATGCCCGTGCTACCGTCGACGATGCTGGCGAGCGCGCCACCCGCGGCGTATGCGATGACGGGCCGCCCGCTCGCCTGCGCCTCGACTGGCGTGAGACCGAAATCCTCCTCGCCAGGGAAGATGAGGGCGCGGCAATGCGAGAGCTGTGCGCGCACCTCCTCGTCTGAGAGCCGGCCGAGGAACTGGACGTTCTTCCCCGCCACGCGCCGAAGCTGCGCCTCGTCGCGGCCACTGCCGATGATGCGGAGCGGCAAACCCAGCATCGAGAAGGCCTTCACGGCAAGGTCGATGCGCTTGTAGGGAATCAGACGCGAGACGATCAGAAAGTAGTCATCGTGCCGCGGCGCGACAGCGAACCGCGCTGTCTCGACCGGCGGTGGAATGACCACGGCGTCGCGGCGATAGTACTTTGCGATGCGCGCGGCGACCACCGGCGAGTTGGCGACGAAGTAGTCGACGCGCGCTGCGGTGATGTAGTCCCAACTGCGCAGGTAGCTGACGAAGGGCGGAAGAACAGTGCGCGCCAGCCTGCCTAGCCGCTCGCGCTCGACGTACTCTTCGTAGTTCCAGGCCCAGCGCATCGGAGTATGGCAATAGCAGATGTGCAGCGCGTCGGGACGCGTGACGACGCCCTTGGCGAAGGCGCTGCTGTCGCTGATGACGAGATCGTATGCGCGCAGGTCAAGCCGCTCGAACGCCTGCGGATACAGCGGCAGGAAGGGCTGATGGTGGCGTTTCACGAGTGGGAGGTTCTGCATGAAGCTCGTGCGGATGTCCATCGAGCGGAAGCGCGCATCGACACGGCTGGGGGCGTAGATGGAGGTGTAGATCGGCGCCTGCGGAAAGAGGTCGTGGAGCGCGAGCAGCACCTTCTCCGCGCCGCCCATTTGATTCAGATAGTCATGTACCAGCGCGACTCGCATTCGCATTCGCTCCTGAGGGATTATCCAACCGCGTTCGAGAGCGGGCGCGCCTTCGGGTTGGCGCTCTTTATTTCGCGCAGTTCACCGTAGCGGAAACTTCAGTCGCATACTACCATGCGCACCAACCAGCACTAGTACGCGCCACGCCGGCTGAGGACCGCGGGAATCGTTTGGAGCAGAATCTGAATGTCGAGACGCAGGCTCCAGTTCTCGATGTAGTAGAGGTCCATCAGCACCATCTCGTCGAAGTCGATGTCGCTGCGGCCGCGCACTTGCCAGAGTCCCGTGATGCCGGGCGTGGCCTCCAGCCGGGCCTTCTCCCAATCCTCATAGCGCTCGTATTCGATGGGTAGCGGTGGGCGTGGACCCACCAGACTCATGTCGCCACGGAAGACGTTGAGGAGCTGCGGCACCTCGTCGAGGCTGGTGGCCCGGATGAAGCGCCCGACGCGTGTGCGGCGTGGATCGTCTTTCATCTTGAACTTGCCGCGCTCGTCCTCTGAGAGACTTGAGCGCAGCCGCTCAAGCATCTGCTCGGCGTTGACATGCATCGAGCGAAACTTGAAGCACGGGAATTGCTCGCCGCGGTAGCCGATGCGCGGCTGACGGTAGAGCACAGGTCCGGGCGAATCGAGCTTGATCGCCAGCGCGATGAGCAGCCAGACCGGCGAGCCAACGACGAGCACGAAGCCCGCCACGGCGATGTCGAGCAGCCGCTTGATACGATATTGCAGACCGCCGTTGAGGGCGCGCCGCAGTCCGATCAGGGGAATGCCTTCAACCGCATCGACGTCGATGCGACTGAGGCTCAGCTCATAGAGGTCCGGTACCAGCTTGAAATCGGCTCCCGCCCTCTCGCAGAGGCGCACCGTGCGTAGAATCTGCTGGTGCTGGTGCGACGGCAGCGCGATAATGACCTCCGCGATACGGTTGCCGCGGATAACGGCATCCAGATCGCGCATCGTGCCGAGCACGCTGAACCGGCCAAAGTCGGTGGGCGGGCCGTCCAGGTCGTGGATGAAGCCGACGACACGGTATCCCAGGTAGGGAGACGCGGCAATCTGCTGCATCATCAGTTTGCCGAGTCTGCCCGACCCGACGACGAGCAGGTTCGTCAGCCCGATGCCGTGGCGGAAGAGCGCGTTGAGCATGCCACCGACGAGCAGTCGCGCGAAACTCACGAGCACGACGATGCCAATCCACGTCACGGTAACGACGAAACGCGATTGGTTGTCCGCTGCGATATCGGACTTGCGCACGATATAGTCATACGCGGAGTACAGGGCGAAGGCGGTAGTCGTAGCGCTGACCACGAGCCAGAACTGCTTGAACCACGTCCCCGCGATGCGCAGGCGGTAGAGACCTTTGAATGAGAATGCGGCCAGAATTCCGACCGTGACTACGATTTCCAATGTGGTAAAGGCCGAGAGCGGCTCCGTGACGAAAGCAGTCGTAAAGCTGACGCCGCGGAACACCTGATAGCGCATGTAGTAGGCCGCGATGAACGCGAGGTTGATCATGCTCGCGTCGAGCAGAAACAACGCCCCGCGTGAGGTCAACGCACGAATGCGTCTGCGGCGGAGCTGCGCCTCGACACTGTAAACAGGCATCACCGGCCGGGCTGTCGTGACGGGCCAGGCGGGAGTCACGCCGGAAATCTGCGCCGAGATGTTCGACGTGTCGGGCAGTTGTTGTTGCTCTATGTCCATGCGCTACCCTTTTCTTCGTCCCGCTGCCTCGCGTCCCATGCCCGCAGCCCTGGCGTAGCACTCAGCATACTTGCGTGCCATCCGCGCCTGGCTAAACCGGCTGGCCCACTCCGGGCCCCGTGCCGCGAGGCGTTGTCGTAGCGCCGTATCCTTGAGAACACCTAGCAGGGTATGTGCCAGCGCATCCGGATCGCTTGGGTCCACCTGCTGGCCGGCGTCTCCCGCCGCTTCTGGCAGGCTCGAGACGTTCGACGTCACGGCGGGCGTGCCGCAGGCGAGCGCTTCCGCGACCGGCATTCCAAAGCCCTCATACCAGGATGGGTAGACAAATACATCCGCGCCAGCGTACCACAGTGGCTGCTCGTCGCGATTGACATAGCCCGGAAAGGTGACTGCTCGCTCTAGCCCTAACGCGCGAACTCGCTCGAACAGCGGCTGGTAGTACCAGCCCTTCGCTCCAGCCAGCACGAGCGGAGGGACATCCTCGTCCTGTCCGCGCAGACGGGCATACGCCTCAATGAGCGTCAGGAGGTTTTTGCGTGGCTCAAGTGTGCCCATATAGAGCATATAGCGCTCAGGCAGACCGTGTCGCGCGCGGAATGCGGCGATGGTGCCCGGGTCGTGTCGCGGCTGAAAGTCCTGTGCAATCCCTGGATATATGACGAGTATACGGTCTTCCGGGGCACGGAGAAAATGCACCAGATCACGTTTCGTGCTCTCTGAGACGGCAACAACGAGCGTCGCCCGGCGGACACTGCCGCGGGTGAACCAGCGCTGATAGTAGCGGCGTGTTGGGCGAAAGTACTCGGGATAGCGCAGGAACGCGAGATCATGTATGGTGACGACCGACGCGCACGGCACCCGCCCAGGAAGCACGTTGACCGGCGAGTGGAAGACATCCGCGCGCATCCGGCGTAATTCGCCGGGAAGTGCGAGCTGTTCCCAGGCGATGCGCTGGGGTGGGTTGTGCGCGGGCCAACGCGCAGGCACCACACGCACGCGCCCAGTGGCGGCCAGCGGGTCTTTCTGCGCATCCTGGGCCTCACGCTGATTCACGAACGCCGTGTAGGACTGGTCCCCAGCCAGGGTGCTAAGGCCCTGCAGAAGCTGATAGGTGTAGCGGCTGACGCCGGCGTTGCGGTAGGTCTCGCCGAAGGACACGAGCTGCGCGTTAATAGCGACTTGCACCGTCCGTCTCCTTCGTTTGTGGGCAAGTGTGGCGGGCGTAGAACACGAATATCCTGCTCTCTATCGGTAACGCGTGCGTCTTGGCGGCAGTAACGGAGGCAGCCGGACCCTCCCGGGCCGCGTCGTGACCCGTGGGTTGATGGGGGCGCGACTACGCGAGGTGGTCTTCGAGCCGGAAGCCCTTGCCACGGGCGAGCGAGAGCGCCTTCAGCGCGAGCACCTCGAGGTGCGCCGGAGCCGTGCCGACGAGCGGGAGCAGCGGGAGGTCGAGCGCGCCGGTGAAGACCTCTTCGTGTCCGCCGAAGCCGCTCTTGAAGCGGTAGACACCGTAGAGCGGGTTGTCCTCGGTGGGATGCGCCGGAATGCCCCACATATCGTAGCGGGTCGCGCCGCGCCCTTTGGCCCACAGCATCGCGCGATATTGCACCAGCTCCGACGGTTTCGCCGAGCGGTCGCCACCTGAACCGCCATAGAGGTAGTAGGCGACCTCGCCGAACTTGACGATGATGGCGCCATAGAGCAACTCGCCGTCGCGCTTGGCCAGATAGACAGGGGCGTCGTCGCCGAACGTGCGCACAAGGTCGACGAAGTAGCTGACGTCGCGCTCGACGAAGCCCTTGCGCTTGGCGGTGTCTTCGAGCAGCGCGTAGAACTCGCGGACAGCCTCTACGCCGCCGACTGTGATGTCGATCCCTTTGCGCTCCGCCAGGCGGATGTTGTAGCGCACCTGCCGGTCGCAGGCGGCGAGGATGTCGTCGGGCGAGCGGGTGAGATCCACCACGATCGTGGCACGCGGCTGCACCTGGCGCGGCGCCAGCGCAAAGCCCAGACGGGTCAGCGACTTGGCGTCGACGATGAGCGGATCGGCGCGCAGGAAAGGCGCGCGCATGCCGTAGTGGCGCCGCAGCCAGCGGACGAGCACGGCCAGCCCGTCGTCGTCGCGCCACCACGGGCCACGGGGCGCATAGAGCGATGGCGTGCCCATCACCCGGCGGGCGAGAATCTGCACGCCCGCGACAGGCTCATCTCCGCGCAGCGCCATCACGCGGACCGGCTTCCAGCCGCCACTGCGCTTGAACTCACCCCACTCCCAGCTCTGCAGAAGATCGGCCCGAGGAGATCCAACCACCGCCGTATTCCACGCGTCCCGCTTGTTGATGGGGACGATGCGAATTCCTGCCGACACCCACTACCCTCCTATGGCCGCTCATGGCTGCTGGTTTGACGGAGACGAACACCTGTGCTATTTTCCGGCCTACCAGACCCATCTATTCAGAGCAAGGCAACGCTCCGACACAACAGAGTTGGACGATCTCTATGGCACGATCGGAAAAGCTCCCGACTCGTCGCACTTCGCATACCGCCTCTGAGAGTACGCCTGCGGGCGAGAATATTCAAGCGGATGTGCTCGTGGATGGGACCGAGGAGGGGGAAGGCGAGCAGGCACGACACGGAGCGTTGCTGCGCCGCGCCTGGGATGTGCTGGACGCGAAGACGGAGCCCATGAGCGCGGCCGATCTGGCGCAGGCCGTCTTCGGGCTCGGCGCGTCACAGACGGGTACCCCGCTGCCGTGGACTTCGCTGCTGGAGCAACTGCTGCGCCCGTCGTCCCTCTTCCTCAAAGATGCGTCCGGCGCGTGGCGGCTGGCGTCGTGGGACGTGGCCGAGCAGCGCCTCGCGGATATCGAGTTCGTCGCGGTGGATGTCGAGACGACGGGGCTGGCACCCGGACGGCACAAGCTGATCGAAGTCGGCGCGGTGCGCATCCGTGGCGGTGAGCCGGTCGCGACGTTTTCCAAGCTCATCAACCCCGGGCGGCACATTCCGCAGTTCATCACGCAGTTTACGGGCATCAGCGAGTACATGGTCTCGCGGGCTGCCCGCGCGTCCAAGGTGCTGCCAAAGCTGCAGGAGTTCATCGGCGACCGGCCCATCGTCGGCCACAACATCGGCTTCGACCTCGGCTTCCTCAACTACGAGGCCGAGCAATGTGGTATGGCGACGCCGTTCCCGGTCGAGGGGATCGACACCATCGCGCTGGCGCGGCGCTACATCACCGGCATGCGGCGGGCAAAGCTGGACTACGTCGCGGCCGCGCTGCACGTGCCAACTCCGCGACGACACCGCGCGCTGCCCGATGCTGTCGTGACGGCCCGGGTGTTCGCGCTGCTGCTCGCCCGCGCCCGCGAGGAAGGCTGCGAGACGCTCGACGAGCTACGCGATGTGTTGCACGGTGTGGCGCCCTCACGGACGAGCGTGCCGCTGCCCCGGCCCACCGGACGCATCTACCTCAACCCAGCCTGGCGGCAAGACTTCCCCAAGAAGCCCGGCGTGTATCTGATGAAGGACGAGCATGGCACGGTCATTTACGTCGGCAAGGCCAAGTGTCTGCGCGACCGGCTCTCGTCGTACTACTCGCAGCCGCTCGGCTACACGCGCAAGATGGATGGGCTGTTGCAGAGCGTGCGCGCGATCGAGACGCGCGTGCTCGGCTCGGAGCTGGAGGCGCTGCTGGTCGAGTCGAGCTTGATCAAGGCGCTGCAGCCGCGCTACAACGTCCAGCTTCGCAACTACGAGCTGTATCCCTTCATCAAAGTGGACCTGAAGTCGGCGTATCCGCGTTTCCACGCCACGCGCGATGTCAGCCCCGATGGGGCTCGTTACTTCGGCCCGTTCCGCAGCCAGCGCATCGTGACGACGACGCTGGAGCTGCTACAGAAGGTGTTTCCGCTACGCACCTGCACGCGGGCGCTGCCGCCGACGGGCAAGCCGAGCGACCCCTGCCTGCGCTACCACGTGCGGCGGTGCCCTGGTCCCTGTCGCGGGGAGCTGGACGACGACGGCCGGGCGCTCTATCGCGAAGCCGTCGAAGAGGCCTGTAAGTTCCTCGGCGGCGAGCGCGCCGATCTGATTGACCGGCTCAAGCGGCAGATGTTCGAGGCGGCGGCCCGGCAGGATTTCGAGCGTGCCGCCCGGCTGCGTGACGCGCTTCGCGATGCTGACCAAGTGTTGCTAGGTCAGCGGCTGGTCACTGGTGCGGTCGAGGCGAACAACCTGCTCATCGTCTATCCTTCCTCTGAGGACGGCGCGGTCGAGGTCTATCTGATTCGTCATGGACGGCTCGCGCGACAGGTGCGCGTCGCGCGGGAGGTGGAGGCGATCTTCACGTCCGTCTGCGATATCGCGTCTGCCGCACGGGAGATGGGGACGGCGCCAGCGCGCGTTGGACGCGAAGAGGTCGACCAGATCAACATCATCGCGCGCTGGATCTCTCACCACAGTGAGGACGACGAGCGCTCATTTTTCCGGTTGCCGCGCGATCTGGGGGATAGCGCAGAGGTGGAGGCGTTCGCCCGCCGCGTAGCCGTGGCCGCGCTCGTCCAGCGAGACTCCGACGTGAGTGACGAAAGTGAAGATGACAACCCCGCGGACGACGACGAGGCGCTGCTCACCCAGGAGACTGACGAGTAGCGGCAGGTAAAATCGGCTGCTACTCCCTGGCGAGGGACCGGAGCGCGATCAAAATCAGGTCTTCGAGGTTGCCGCTGGCGTCCTCGGGGAGTCCGCGGACGGCCGCGGTCGCGGCGGCCGGTGTGTAGCCGAGGCCGGTCAGCGCGTCGACGACCTGCGCCCGCACGTCGCCAGGGCGTGCCAGCTCGCCAAGCTCCATCTCGCCGGGATGCAGTTTTTCCATCCGTGGGCGCAGCTCCAACACAAGGCGGGCGGCCAGCCTCTTCCCGACACCCGGCGCCAGCGTGAGCCGGTTCACGTCCTCGCGCAGGATCGCCTCACGCAGCGCCTGCGCCGACATGCTGGAGAGCAGTGCGAGCGCCGAACGCGGGCCGACGCCACCAACGCCCAGCAACTGCTCGAACATCTCACGGTCGGCCACGGATGCGAAGCCGTACAAAGCGAGCACATCCTCGCGGACGAGCAGGTAGGTGTGCAGCTTGGCCTTCTCACCAACCGTGAGGCCGTTGAGGGCGGGCAGGGGGGCGAACACGCGGAGTGTCACGCCACCCACTGCGATGAACGCGCTATCGAGCGTTTTGCCTTCAACGATGCCGGAGACTGCCGCGATCATGCGCTCATCCCTTCAGGAGTCATCTGTCAACAGATGGCACTTCTTATAGCCCTGCGCTATACGGGTGTGAATCTAGATCGGTTCCGCTGGGCCTCGGCGTGGCCAGCGGGCGAGGCATGCCTCGCCCCTACAGATCGGAGGCAGCAGTGCTACACGCCGGGCACCGCGCGGAAGGTATGTAGGTGACAGATGGCAATGGCTGCCGCGTCGGCCGCGTCGTCCGGTTTGGGGACGCTTGGCAGCCGCAGCAGCACGCGCACCATCTCGCCGACTTGCTCTTTTGTCGCCGAGCCGTAGCCATGCACAGCCTGCTTGACACGCATCGGCTTGTATTCCGTGACAGGCAGGCGCGCCTGGGCGGCCGCGAGCAGCGCTATGCCGCGCGCCTGTCCAACGGCAACGGCGGTCGTGGCGTTCTTCCCGAAGAAGAGCTCCTCGATGGCCATTTCGCGTGGCTCGTACTGCGCAATGACGGCCTGGAGGTCTGTGTGGATGGAGAGCAGACGCTCAGGTAGCGCCATGCCCGCGGGCGTCGTGATGCAATCGCAGGCGAGCAGCGTGAGCTTGCCGCGTTGCTCCTCGACGACCGCGTAGCCCAAGCGCGCGGTGCCTGGATCGATGCCGAGCGTGCGACGGGACTCAGCCATTCCACGCCATCCGAAAGGTGCGGTCAACCTTCATACTGCTCGGCCACCTCGTCGGGGATGTCGGCGTTGGTGTAGACGTTCTGCACGTCATCGAGATCTTCGAGACGGTCGATGAGGCGCAGCGCCTGCAGCCCCTCTTTCTCGCCCAGCTCGATCTTGGTTTTCGGCACGAGTGTGCTCTCGGCGCGCACCAGCACAAATTTTTGCGCCTCAAGCGCATCGCGGACCTCGTCGACCTGGGTCGGGTCGGTGTAGACGGTGAGCGTCTCGTCGCCATCCGCCACCGGTTCGACGTCTTGAGCGCCCGCGTCGATCACGGCCAGGGTGACCTCATCCGGGTCCTGGCCGTCGAGCGCGACCTCGATGATGCCCATCTGCTCGAAAATCCAGTCAACGCAGCCCGCCTCGCCGAGGTTCCCGCCGTTCTTGTTGAACGTGGTGCGGACTTCAGCGGCGGTGCGGTTGCGGTTGTCGGTCATCACCTGCACCATCACCGCCGCGCCACCAGGCGCGTAGCCCTCATACGTCAATTCTTCGAGCTGCGTGCCCTCGCCGCCGCCTGTCGCGCGCTTGATGGTGCGTTCGATGTTTTCCATCGGCATGTTGGCCGCTCTTGCGCGTTGGATGGCCAGGCGTAGACGGAAATTGGCATCGGGGTCTCCACCCCCTCCCTCCCGCACCGCTACGACGATTTCACGGCCCAGGCGCGTGAAGAGCGCGCCGCGCTTGGCATCGTTAACGCCCTTCTGACGGCGAATCTGATGCCATTTAGAGTGACCAGACATAGGAGTATCGCCCCTTCCGACACGCTGTACGTCGCTGCACGCCAACGATTCCCCTGAGTATGCTCGCGCACATCACACTCTGTCATGCTGTGACGCGAGATGACAAGCTCGTGTCCCTGCGGCATCCAGCGTATGCCCTGGCGCATCACGCTACTAGACATCGCTTCCGGAGAAACCGCCTGAGCTGCCTGGGTCCGAGGCGTAGAGAACGCTGCCCAGGAGCGGCAGCGTACGCGCCATTGTATCACCTGGGAGCCGCTGTGCCAATGCGGATCAGCGTGTCGCGGCGAGCAGCGGCGCCAGATCACGACGGAGCGTCTGCGGGTTCACAGGTCCCACGTAGACCGCACGGATGACGCCCGAGCGATCGATGAGAAACGACGTCGGCGTGCCGGGAATGCGATACGCGGTAACGGCGAGCTTGCTCGGGTCACGCAGCAGGGGATAGGTGACGCCAACCTCTTGCTGGAACCCGGCGATGGTCGGCGCGTCGTCGATCGTGTCTACGCCTAGCACGACAAACCCACGACCCGCGTCGGTCAGATACGTCTTTTCGAGCGCAGGCATCTCGTAGCGGCACGGGTCGCATGCGGCATACCAAAAATTGAGCAGCACGACTGTGCCGGTGTAGTGGGTGAGGGTGAGCTGCTGGTTCGAATGATCGACGAGTGTGACAGGAGGAGCGACGTGCCCCACGAGAGGCGCCGCCGGGCCAGCGGTCGCGGTCGGACCGCTGGAGGTCGCTTGGCGGGTCGCGGGTATTGGCACTGGCTGTCGCAGCAGGCTCACGAGCACAATGCACAGCGCGATGCCGGCGCACACACTCGGCGCGAGGAGCCAGCGGGTGCGACGCGGTGGTACCGCACCCTGCTGGGGAGCCGGTATATTAGCGGCGCGGGTATGGCGAGTGTCCGTTTGCGGCCCCGTCTGCGACATCTGATCTGGCTCGCGCATGTGACCGCCCCGTGAGAAGACGCACCAACGCTTGGCCGCGTGCTGACTGCCAACCCTCTCTGCTACAGCTCCTGCATGAGGCCCGGCCCCATGATATGGAAGCCCGCATCACTGTAGAAGATATCGCCGGTGAGCAGCTTGGACTGCTCTGAGCAGAGGAAGGCGGCGAGGTCGGCGACGTCGTTCTGCGAGGTGTTGCGGTGCAGCGGAGCGACCTGATTGATGAGATCGAAGGTGGCGTTGATGTTGCCGACGCCGCGCGCGGAGAGGGTGCGCATGGGGCCGGCGGAGATGCCGTTGACACGGATGTTCGAGGGACCGAGATCCCACGCGAGCCAGCGGATCGACGATTCGAGGGCGGCTTTAGCGATGCCCATCAGGTTGTAGCCCGGCACGACGCGCTCACTGCCGAGATACGACATGGCGACGATGCTGCCGCCACCGCGCTTCTGCATGAGCGGCTCCGCGCGGCCCGCCATCGCGATCAACGAGTAGGCGCTGATGTCGACGGCGGTGAGGAAGCCATTGCGCGAGACGTGCGAGACGCGGCCCTTCAAGTCGTCGGTTGGGGCGAACGCGACGCTGTGGATGAGGATGTCGAGACCGCCGAACTCCTGTCCCACGCGCTCGAATGTGGCGTCGAGCTCGTCGTCCTTCTGGACGTCACAGGGGAGCACGAGCGCGTCCTCGAACGAGGCGGTGAGCTTGCGGACGTTCTGCTCCATGCGCTCCTGATAGGTGAAGGCCAGCCGCGCGCCCTCGGCGGCGAGCTTCTGTGCGATTGCCCACGCGACGCTATTGTGATTCGCGACGCCGAAGATGAGTGCTGTCTTACCGTCGAGAGTGCCCATGCGCGTTCCCTCCAGGCGCGGCGCCCCCAACGAGCCGCTTGCTCGTTAGACGCCGGACCTTCTACGTGTATCGCCGCTGATGTCGATGATGGATGCTTCCGAGTGTGGGATGCCGCAGCATTCTAGCATCTCGGTGGTCAACGGGCAAAGCGCAAGTTGAATCAGAGGGTTAGTAGCCTCGCTCGGCATCGACCACGTTGCGTAGTGGCTCGCCCGCACGATAGCGCCGGATGTTGTCGAGAAACAGGTCGGTGAAGCGCTCGCTGTAACGGCCCGTGACGCCGGAGACGTGTGGCGAGAGTATGACGTTCGGCAGATGCCAGAGCGGGCTCGATTCAGGCAATGGCTCTGGGTCGGTCACGTCTAAACCGGCCCCGCCGATCGTGCCGTGCTGGAGCGCGGCGACCAGGGCATCGGTGTCGACGATCTGGCCGCGAGCGATGTTAACGAGAAACGCGTCGGGCTTCATCTGCGCGAGTTGCGCGGCGCCGATCATGTGGCGCGTCGCCGGTGTGCCTGGCACGCTCACGACAACATAGTCGGACCGCTGCAACAACTCTGAGAGCCGCTCGGCAGGGATGACCTCATCGACATCGGGGTCGGATGTGCCGCTGGCCGACCGGCGGGTGGCGAGCACGCGCATTCCGAACGCGCGGCCGTAGTGTGCGACCTGGCGACCTATGGCGCCCAGCCCGAGAATGCCGAGCGTCGCGTCGGCCAGCTCGCGGCCAGTGAGGGTGCTCCACGTCGGCCGGTCGGCCCACTTGCCCTGGCGCTGGAGGTCGAGGATGCGTGGCCACTGGCGCGCCCACATGAGCATCATGCTGAAGACGAACTCGCCAATGGGAATCGCATGCACCCCGTTGGCTGTTGTCACGGTCGGAGTTCCAGGTCTGCCAAACCAGCTCAGGCCGACCGCCCGGTCCGCGCCCGCGCTGGGCAGCGCGAGCCAGCGCAACGACGGGGCGATATCGAGGAGATCGTCGGTCGGCGAGAACGTGCAGACTACGTCGGCCTCGGGGTGCGCTCGCAACGTCTCGCGGAGCGCGTCGCGTCCGGATACCACGAGGAGGCGGTCCTCGCCGAGCGCCTCGCGCAGACGCGCTTGATCTTCCGGGCGCAGCGCAAAGTCGGTCACAACAAGCCTTGGGCTTGGAGGATGGTCAGCACTCATCGACGGCGCTCCTTTCCGGAAAGCGTGTTCCGTTCGTCCGGGACGCGGCTACGGCTTCACGGTAAAGCCGGCTGAGTAGATGGTAATGGGGTTAGTCTTGCCGTCTCCCGAGCCGCTGTATGTCAGTGCGACACGGTAGGTGCCGGCGTCCCAGGTATTGGCGTTGGTGGGACTTGTAGGCGCGAGCGTGAACGGCTCGACGAGGCCACGCGGTATCTGGTACGACTGGACGTTATGCGTCGGCGGGCACGTATCGAGCGAGACCCACTTGCGCGTCTTCGTATCGTATCGCTGGAGCGAGATGATCGTGCAAGCGAAGTGGCCGTCCACCGCGTAGGCGTCCGTCTGGCCGGAGTTCGTGACAGTCGCCCCGATGGGTTCAGACGTCAGATAGGTTGGATGTTCGACGGAAATCTTGAGCGCGCCCGGACTGGCTGTGGGGTTGGGAATCGCCGTCGTGGTGGATGATGATGCGCATCCAACCAGCGCAAAGGCAGCGCATAGCGTGACCGACGCGAGAACAGTCGCCAGATGCCAAGACCGCCGGGGCATGAAGACCCTCCAAAACACTGCGGGCACATTTCCTTGAGGTTACCACCAGGAGAACACTATACAGCATGCGCTCCCATGGTGAGCGCACAGCGTACCGCGAGACTGGGATGATGGCGGGCAGCCAGGCTGGGACGGGCAAGGAGGAATGGCCGCGCCCGTCCGCGCAACCGCTCATGATATACTCTACTGGATGACTGTGGTCAGGTACGAGAGTCTTGACCGAAGCGCTGTGCGCGAGGATTCCATGCAGAAGAAATTGATGAGCACAGTACTGCTCTTCGCTATTGGCGTTGGGTTCGGCATCTTCAGCGTCGTGAGCCTGATGCATTCGCATCAGACCGACGATACGATTCAAGCGATCCTCTACATGATTCCCGCTGTCGCGGCATTTGGGGCGCTCATTCTCTTGCCCTTCCGCTCAGCGTCATCAGAAGACCGCTAGCAAAGCATAAATCAGTGCCCCACGCCGTCTCTCCCAGACGACGTAGAACGCCCACTGGTGGCGGTTCGGCGGGGCAGGGAGTCTGCTGTATGTCGACTGTTGAAGAGACTCGAAGGATCACCGATACGTCTTCGGTCGCGAAGCGCACGCCGTCTGTGCCGGGCGGATTCCCCGCGCGTCGCATGCGACGGTTACGCCAGAGCGAGAGTATGCGCGGCCTCGTGCGCGAGACGACGCTCGATCCCCAGGATTTTCTCTATCCAATCTTCATCAATGAGGGACTGCGCGAGCCCGCGCCGGTCTCCTCGATGCCGGGCCAGTCGCAGTTGCCGCTGGGCGGTCTGGGCAAGCTGGCCGAAGAGGTCGCGTCGCTGGGGATTGGCGGCTTGTTGCTCTTTGGCATCCCGAACGAGAAAGATGAGCTCGGCTCTGGCGCGTATGCCGACGACGGTGTGGTGCAGCGGGCGATTCGCGAGCTCAAGGCTGCCGTGCCAGAGCTGCTGATCGTCACCGACGTCTGCCTCTGCGAGTACACGAGCCACGGCCACTGCGGTCTCGTGCGAAACGGCATCGTCCAGAACGATGAAACACTCGACCTGCTGGCGCGTGAGGCGATGTCGCATGCGGCGGCGGGGGCAGACATCGTCGCGCCCTCCGACATGATGGATGGCCGCGTGGCGGCGTTGCGCGAGGCGCTGGACAGTCAGGGCTTCGACTCGACGCCGATAATGGCGTATTCGGCGAAGTTTGCGTCGGTGTTCTATGGACCGTTCCGCGAGGCGGCCGAGTCGACGCCACAGTTCGGCGACCGGCGCTCGTATCAGATGGACCCGGCGAATGGCCGCGAGGCGCTGCGCGAGGTGGAGCTCGACATCGCCGAAGGGGCGGACATGGTGATGGTGAAACCTGCCCTGCCCTATCTTGACGTGCTCGCCCGCGTGCGCGACCGCTGGGAGTTGCCGGTAGCTGCATACAACGTCAGCGGCGAGTATGCGATGCTGAAGGCCGCGGCGGCGAATGGGTGGCTCGACGAGCGCCGTGCGGTGTTCGAGACGCTGACCGGCATCAAGCGCGCGGGCGCGGATATCATCATCACCTACCATGCGCCCGAGGCTGCCCGCTGGATGCGTGAGCAGTAGCGCTGGTTACGAGAGCGGCGAGCCGTCTGGTGCAGGCGCAGCCGGTCGCGGGGAGGACAGAATCCTGAGCGCGAAAACGTCCGCGAGCGCCGAGCGCGCATCGTCAACCGAGCGTGCGAGCGTAGTAGGGCGAACTCTCCGGTGGGTGCGTGTGCCGGGGGATGAGATGTGCTCCCGGCTCGTGCTGGTGGGCTTGGCGGTAGCTCTGCAAAACGCGCTGGAGCTGCCCCGCGACGGGTTCTCATCCGCCGCCGGTCCAGCCGTGACGGCGTTGCTCGTGGTCGGCGCGCTGTCTGCCTCGCTGGTACTGCTGCTGGCCGCGCTTCGGAAGCGCCCGCCGTCGTGGCGGTGGCTTCGCTCGCGTCGAGTACAGACGGTCGTGCTGATCGCGACACTCGCCGCATGCCTCTCCGGTGTGGTGGGGATCGGTAAGATGGCCGTCGTCAGTTTTCTGCCGCCTGCCTACCCGAACGACGGCACCACCCTCGATCACTATGCCGCCGAGCAG
>CAYRVF010000038.1:0-38973 GCA_964427535.1 uncultured Ktedonobacterales bacterium | reverse complement strand
GCATCGGCATCTATCCGCTGGGCATCGGCGCCGATTGGGATGAAGACCTGCTCGACAACGTGGGCCAGCGCAGCAGCGGTATGCCCGCCGAGTTCATCCGCCGCCCTGACGACGCGCTCACGCTGTTCGAGCAGCAGCTCCAGAGCGCCACGTCGGTCGCCGTCCGCAACACCCAGCTCACGCTGCGGCTGGCGCAGGGCGTGACGCCGAAGCGCGCCGTCAAGGTGCTGCCGGTCATCTCGGAGCTCGGCCAGGAGCGCCTCTCGGACCGCGACGCGATCTACACATTGGGCGACCTGGAGCGCGACGCGCCCCAGGCGACACTCTTCGAGCTGATGGTCGAGCCGCGCCCGGCGGGCACGTTCCGCATCGCGCAGGCCGAGCTCTCATACGACGTGCCGTCAGTGGGCAAAGATGTGGCGCGCGCGGATGCCGTCGTCACGTTCACCAACGAGGTCGTTCCTGCCGACGAGGCCAACCCCGTCGTGATGAACTACGCCGAGAAGGCCAACGCACACCGGCTCGTGACGCGCGTGCTAGATGAATATAAGAAGACCGGGAAGGCCACGACGCGCCTACACCCGAACGTCACCCGCATGCTCGATCCAGAAACGCAACGAGCGCTGGACCAGATCGCGGGCGGCAATACGATCAGCGCGGAGGACGTGAAGAGCATCGGCAACAAGACGCGCAAGCTCACGCAGCGGCTCGACTGATGCCCATGCATGGGCATCCGCTGAAGCCGTGAGATGCCTCGGGTACTAGGCGGACGCCGCGTTGTATGGCGCTGATTGCGCTTGAGTGATATGCTGCATACGCTGCCGAGGAAGCGTCGTGCGAACTATAGACTGCGCCAGCCCGGGTCTGCCCAGCGCGCTGGGCGCGCGTGAATCACACTCACGGAGGATACGATGTCAATACGCTGTTCACTCGGGCACGAGAATCCCGACGGCTCAGTTTTCTGTGACGAATGTGGCGAGCGTCTTACACCGGAGACAGGCGAGATCAACCTGCCAGCGGGCGACGTGCAGACTGCGCCAACCATGCCCGCCACCAGCCCGGCCGATTCGTCGCCCTCGATCGCCTCGGCGCCCACGATGACGGCGGTGGCGCCTCGACTGATCGTGCAGGCCGACAACGCGAGCTTCGACCTCGCGGGCAAGAGCGAGGTGCTCATCGGGCGCGAGGACCCCGTCAGCAACATCTACCCCGACATCGACCTGACGCCACATGGCGGCGAAGAGGGCGGCGTCTCGCGGATGCACGCCAAGGTCATGTCACAGGGCGCACAGTACATGCTGGAGGACCAGAACAGCACCAACTTCACCTTCCTCAACCGGCAGAAGCTGGCGCCGAAGACCCCCACGCCCCTCAACGACGGCGACGAGATCCGTCTTGGCCGCATCGTCATGACGTTCCATACTGCCTAGCAGACCGCTGCTTCGCAACGCGACGGCGCCCGTCCACTGATGGTATGGACGGGCGCCTCTTCGCATTTAGCCCGCGACACTGTCTGACGGGATGCGCTCGGCTCGCCTGCGCCGCTGCTGCTCGGCCACCTGCTGATTCGGTGGGGTGAACCCGTCGAGGAAGCGCCTGCGGTACTCGCCGAATGTCCCGTCGAGAATGGCCTGCCGTGCGCCTTCCATCAGCCGCAGGAGGAAGCGCAGGTTGTGGATGCTCGCCAGCCGGTAGTAGAGCAACTCGCCACGGCTGTCGTCGTCCTCAGCGCGAATCAGGTGGTGGAGGTAACCCGCGCTGAAAGTGCGGCACGTCCAGCAGTCGCAGGTCGGGTCCACCGGGCCGCGCTCCTCCCGGAAGCGCGCATTGCGGATGTTGAAGCGTCCCTCGGGAGTATAGAGTCCGCCGGTGCGGGCGGTGCGCGTCGGCAGCACGCAGTCGAACATGTCCACACCGCGCGCGACGCCTTCGAGTAGATCATCGGGTGAGCCGACGCCGAGTAGATGCCGCGGCTTGCCGTCAGGCAGCTCTGGCACGACGACCTCCAGCATCTCCCACATCAGCGGCTTCGGCTCCCCCACCGAGAGGCCACCGATAGAGAACCCGTCGAACGGCAGCGAGCCGATGAAGCGCGCGCTCTCCGCCCGCAGACGCGCATCCATTGAGCCCTGTGGTATGCCGAAGAGCGCCTGGTCGGGGCGCTGCTTCGCCGCCAGTGCGCGCTCAGCCCACCGGTGCGTGCGTTCCGTTGCCGCGCGGGCAACCTCCGGCGAGCACGGATATGGCGGGCACTCATCAAGTGGCAGAATGATGTCTGCACCGAGCAGCGCTTCGGTGTGCATCACGCTCTCGGGTGTCAGGGTGATCTCGGCGCCGTCCAGATGCGAGCGGAACGTCACACCCTCGTCCGTCACCTCGCGCAGCTTGCCCAGACTGAACACCTGGAATCCACCGCTATCGGTCAGAATCGGCCGCGGCCAGCGCATGAACTCGTGCAAGCCACCAAAGTGCGCCACCAGCTCGGGGCCGGGCCGCAGCAGCAGATGGTAGGTGTTGGAGAGCACGATCTTCGCGCCCATTGTCTCCAGGTCATCCGGTCCGACGGCCTTCACCGTCGCATGCGTTCCCACCGGCATGAAGATCGGCGTTGAGATCGTGCCGTGCGGCGTGTGGACCAGTCCAGCACGCGCCCCTGTCTCCGGGTCGCGCGCGACTATCTCGAAGCGCAACGCCTCGCCAGGAGCGAGCCGCGCGGCCCGCATCGTATCATCGGGATCATCACTCTGTACTGCCATGCGTATCCATTATCTTGAATTCAGGGGACGAGCTGAACCTTCTTATTGTACCATCCGGCCCGGGCGCGCTCGCACCGCTGCTTCATGCGAGGATATTCCGTAGTTCAGGCACGTCGGGTGCGGTGAACTCGGGGGCGAGGCAGTCCATGTAGACCACGTCGTAGATATGCTGCCCGGCTTGTTTTGCCTGCCGCCGCCGCCCGATCTCACGGAACCCCGCCCGCAGATAGGCGCGGATCGCCCGCTCGTTGTAGCTGTAGGTGTCGAGTAGGACATTATGCAGCCCGACGACGGAGAACGCGTAGGTGAGCATCAGGCGCGTCGCCTCGGTGCCGTATCCCTTGCCCCAGCAGTCTTTCTCGCCGAGCATGATGCCGAACTCCGCGGTGCGCTGCAGGCCATCGATGTGCCGGAGGTCGGCCTGTCCGATCAGTCGATCCGTTGCGCGCTCATAGATCAGGAACACGACGGAGTCACGAGCGTCGCCGCGCGTCCGCTGTTCATACTCGGCCT
This sequence comes from uncultured Ktedonobacterales bacterium, assembly GCA_964427535.1. Classification (GTDB taxonomy): domain Bacteria; phylum Chloroflexota; class Ktedonobacteria; order Ktedonobacterales; family JADMIN01; genus CAYRVF01. Next base: position 35,704 of record CAYRVF010000038.1, on the reverse strand, counting down.
GAATCGATTCGAGCGACCGCGGCCGCAGGGGATCGCCGGAGAAGTAGCACACCTCGGCGTCATTCTCCCAGCGATGGATGGCCTCGATCGCCTCACCGGTGGATGGCCCCAGCACGACCTTCTCGCCCGTCAGATTGACCACACGGGACGTCATCAGCTCACCTCGCGTCTCGTTCGCCCTCTCGAATTGGCGTCGATTCCGCCGCCCTGCCACGCAGAAAGTCGAGCACGCGCCGGTCAATCCGCGCGTCGGCGGGATCATGGAGTAGCCGCTCTTCGAGATTCTCGCGCGCGCCAAAGCGTTCCAGCGCGTCGTAGGTTGCGCGGTCGAATTGGCCATCTACCTCGCCTGAGTAATCGCCAGATGCGCGTAGCAGCCACTGCACCTCGCGCGCCCGCTCCCCCTCAATCGGGAGCAGATCGTCGGGCCGTGGACGCAGGAACAGCAACTCGTAGTAATCTACCAGTCTGGCAAGCTCTGCGATCGGCGCGGGCGCGTCGTCTACACGCAGGTCCATCAGCCGGTCGTTGAAGCCGCCGTAGCCGCCGCCCGCGCGCACCACCACCAACGCAGCCGATTGCTGGCCGCGCTTGTCGCCGCCCGCGCGCTGTCCGGCATCCAGCGCAGTCACCAGCCGGTGCCACAGCGCTCCAGTCGACTGCTCGAAGTTCTCGGCCATCGCCCGTATCGTCTCCTCACCAACAAGGATGTTGCCCTGTGCCGCGAAGTTGCGTCCACACATGCCGCCCGCCCAGTCGAAGCATCCTTCGCCGGTGTAGGTGGCCGAGCGCCCCGAGGCATCGACAATGCCAATCTGCCGCTGGCTCGCTTGCGCGTCATCCGCCGTCAGTGAGCGGATCGCATCGGCAGGCGACATGCCACTGGCAAGCAGATCGAGGCCGCGCGGCCCGTAGGACGTATTCGCCCACGACTGTGTCGCCACCGCGCCCACACCCGCCCGCGCCCACGGTACGACCGCCCCAACTGCCAGGAACTTCGACTGCACAGCCACCCCTAGGTCGCCGGTCTGGGGATCGAAGCCAACAATCGAGAACGTCGTCACACAGCGGTCGGTGCGCGCGGCCATGGGCACGGTCATCCCTTCTTCCTGGGCTTGGGCAGCTGGTCTCGCGTGCGTTCGCCATCGCAGGGCACGACACGGCATAGCCCGCTCGCAGCGAGCGCAATGTCTACGCGCGCCACACCGTCAGCGGACGCGCTCGCACACCGCTACTGACTCGATGTGTGAGGTAAAGGGGAACATGTCCACCGGCTGCACCGAGACGAGCCGGTAGCGATCAGCGCACAACTGGGCGAGGTCGCGCGCGAGAGTCGAGGGGTCGCACGAAACGTACACGACGGTGCGCGGACCAAGCTGCAGAATCTCGGCGAGCGCGCGCGGATGACACCCCGACCGCGGCGGATCGACGAGCACGATATCGGCGCGTTCGCGCTGCTTCCGCAACGAGCCGATGACCCGTTCGAGCACACCCTCGGTGACGATCACGTTGGAGAGACCATTGAGCGAGGCGCTCGCCCGCGCGTCGGCGACGGCGCTCGGCTGCGACTCGATGGCATGCACCACATCGGCGCGCTCGGCGAGAAAGAGCGAGAAGAGCCCGACACCGCTATAGCCGTCCAGCACGACATCCGAAGGATTCGGCCGCGCCGCGTCGAGCGCCTCGCGCACGAGCACTGGTGTCTGCGACGGGTTCACCTGGAAGAACGACCCGGCCGAGATGCGAAAGGTGCGATGTAACACGCGCTCATAGACGTAGTCTCTGCCGCAGACCACACGCCCACGCCCTCCCGGCAGTCCCAATATGACGACACCAGTGAGGCCGGAGATGGCCTGGCACAACGCTTCGCCAACCGCTTCTGGGGGGTTCTGCTCGTCAAAGGCGCTGCCCGGCCGGGCTTCGATCGCCAGCAGACCGCACGCGCCCGCGGCACGCTCGCCAGGCGTACCCGAATCCACCGCGACACGTAGCGTGAACCGCTCGGTGTATGCGGATGCCGTGTCGCCCCAGGTCTGGCGCATCCAGTTGCGCACCTGCTGATACAACATGTCGAGGGCAGGATGCACGATCGGACACGCGAGCATATCGATCACATCGTGGCTGGCCGCGCGCCGGAAGCCAATCTCGCCGTGTGATCCGATGGCGAACTGCGCGACGGTGCGGTAGCGCCAGAGGTCGCTACCAGTGGGCATGCCGAGAATCGGCCGCACGGGTGGCTGGGGGAAGTGGCCGATCCGCATGAGCACCTGGCGGACGATGCGCGTCTTCCAATAGAGCTGGGCGGGATAGGCGATGTGTTGCCACTGGAAGCCACCTGACTCGCCAAACTCAGGATAGCGCGGAGCGACCCGATCACTCGACGGTCGCACCACCTCGACGAGCGTCGCACGGGCATAGTTGCTCCGCTCACGCGTCAGGCGAGCGCGGACGAGCTCACCCGGCAGCCCGCCGGAGACGAACACGGCACGGCCATCGAGTCGCCCAACGGCGTCGCCCCCATAGGCGAGATCTGAGAGTTCAACCTCGACAACCGGCTCGGCCTCGACCTCATCGTCAAGTAGTGGCCCAGGTTGCGCGAGATCCGACGGCCCAACGGGATCACGTACGTCGAAACTCATGTGCGCACCCTCTCTGCCCGAGTTCCCGTGCTTCCGCGAGACACCGCACCACCCCTTCGCGACGCGACACGTCCGCAATAGGCGCTATTGTAGCACAGTATGCGGCGTTCGACGTCTAACGCACATGAGGTAGCGCGGACGCATGGGTCGTGCCAGAAACTCATCAGCAGGCGCGACTTTCGCGCGCTGGCTCATGCCTGTTAATGCGCCTGAGAGAGGGATTGGTGCGCGAGTCGCGTAATGGCAAACCCGCCCGAGACGGCGAACGCGATGCCGATGACCTCAGGCTTGATCGCGAACAGCGGAAGGCCGCCCATCACCGAGAAGGCGGTGTTCGCGCTGGCCAGCATACCGAGGAACGCGAGCAGGTCGGAGGGATCGAAGACCATCAACACATACGCGGAGATCGCGAGCATCAGCGTCGCGAGCACGACGACGCCGAGCGCCGACCGCATGCCCTCGCGAGAGGGAAGCGCGGGCCGCATGGTGGAGGCATGCGCAGCACGACGCCGCGACGTCTTCATAGGTGGCACTGTGTCGCCCGTGCGAATGCGCTCCATCACAGTCAGGGTAAAGTCGGCGGGGGCTGTCGCGCGTCGATGCGCGATCGGCAGCGGCACCTCGACAGCACGCGCATGTGCCTCTTCCCGTGGAGGCTCTTCATCCAGTGGGGTGTGGAGGAGACCTCTGCAGAACGCACTGAACGCGACCAGCACCTGCCAGAGAGCGGGCGGCAGAGGTCGCTGCAGCAGCGCGCACCATTCAGCCACCGCGACCTCCAGCCACGCGACACGCCTAGGGTCGCGCGGTTTCCAGAGGCGTCTCATCTTTGAGCGCTGGCTTTTCGCCTTCATCTAGACCCTCGCTCGCGAGTTTCATGTCCAGGCCGTGTGCTTTCATCGTGCGAGCCACAAGTTCGCGTGCTCGGTGCAACCGGGCCTTGACGAGGGCGGGCGTAAGGTGCAGAACGTCGGCGATCTCCTCATAGGAGAAGTCGTACCAGTAGCGCAAGACGAGCACCATGCGGTACTTCGGCGGCAACACACTCAGGATGCGCTGCATCTCGTCGGACGCCTCGCCTGCCAGCGCTGCCTGCTCAGGGCCAGCGCCGAGGTCGGCGATCCATTCGAGAAACGGCACATTATCGAGCGGCAACGCGACGAACCGGCGGCGGCGCAGTTGGTCGATCGCTAGGTGCGACGCGATAGAGAGCAGCCACGTGCTGAAGCGATGGCTGTCCTTATAGGTGTGTAGCTGCGTGTACGCGCGAACGAAGGCCTCCTGCGCGACGTCCTCGGCCTCGGTGGCATTACCGAGCATCCGGTACGCGACGTTGAACACAGGGTCCTTATACTTTTCGACCAGCGCCGCAAACGCCTCCTGATCACCCGCCAGCGTTCTACGGACTAACGTCGTATCTTCTTGCATCTCAACCGTCGAAACCACGCGCGCAGGCTCCGCGCGTTCGCGCGTGTCTGACGTTTGCCCCGCGAGGTTGCCAGCGACCAGGGCGGCTCCACTGCTTCCCACCCGGCGCCTCCTTCTCTCCGGCCCCATCGTACCCGACGTGTGTCCTGGCTGGCACGCACTTCCGTGCCTGGCTGGGCATCTGCCACATGTCGTGCTCTCGAATGGCCTGCTTGGTGTTGCGCAACACCCTCGATATGGTGTACGCGGCGAGTATCACCGAGTTGCATTGCTTCGGCGAGCGGCTGCTCTAGGCGCTCCTCCACCTTTCATCATCGTAGCAAGCCGATACTCGTTCTACGAGTGACGAAGGATAGATTTACGTACTCCTCGGTCGATATCCGTCTCTTCACTGTGCGCACAGCATCCGCTCCTCCAACTGTGATGCCGATCACACTTTGTCTGACGCGGACCTCCGTGCGCTCACCCTCAGCATACCGCACGAAGCTGAAAGGACCCTGAACACAATCTGGCGATTTGCGGAACATACGTGCTAGCGCTATTGCACTAGTGCGAACGGCGGTGCGCATCCACGTGCGTTCGTGCCAAGGATCTCTCTGGATATGCCAGCCGCCCCCCGAAAGATTGCAGCCCGTGGGAACAAACAAACGGTCATCCCTTCGATGAAGGGATGACCGCTCGCCGTGGTCGCGCCACTGGAATCTGGAGCAGCGAAATGTCCTGCTCCTACTGGCCGCTCTTGCCCTGCTGATAGCGGCGATTCACCTCGTCCCAATTGACGACGTTCCACCACGCCTGAAGATACTCCGGGCGGCGATTCTGATACTTGAGGTAGTAGGCGTGCTCCCACACGTCGTTGCCCATCAGCGGCCAGTAGCCGTCGGTGATTGGGCTGTCCTGGTTGGCCGTCGTGGTGATCGAGATGTTGCCCGCGCGATCCATCACCAGCCAGACCCAGCCCGAGCCGAAGCGGCCCGCGCCAGCGGTGTTGAACTGCGACTTGAAGTTGTCGAACGAGCCAAAGGTCGAGTTGATCTTGTCGGCCAGCTCTCCTGTCGGCTCTTTCGCGCCACCTGGCGTCATGATGACCCAGAACATGCTGTGGTTCACATGACCGCCACCATTGTTGCGGACTGCTGTGCGGATGTTCTCAGGCACCTCGTTCAGGCGACTGATGAGCTCCTCGATAGGCATGTTCTCGAACTGGGGTTGCCCCTGAAGCGCGTTGTTTACATTCGTGACGTATGCCTGGTGGTGCTTGTCGTGATGGAGATGCATCGTCTCTTCATCGATGTACGGCTCCAGCGCGTTGTAATCGTACGGCAGGGGTGGAAGCTCATACGCCATGGTTACAATCCTCCATAACTGTCCAACACCGCGGGCACCAGCCCGACTCGGTCGGGAACCCGCGAACGCACGCGACGCCTTCGCCGCGCGCCGTTCGCAGCGCACCCTTCATTTATGGTCCCGCACACCGGCTGCGCGTCAAGTCACGCTCGTGTCTAGCCGGCCCGGTCGCATCCTCAAGTTCTGCGAACAGCGAGTTTCGTGCCCGTAACCTGGAAGCGTATCAGATACCAGATGGTGGCGAGGTGGTGAGAGGTGGTAGCGAGCATCAGATTTCTGTAGTCACTTGCCGCCACGCAATGGGTATGGTAGAGTGGCGCTCGTCGGGGGAAACGCTTACCGCTGAGGTAGGGCAGAGAAAGAAAGAGGGTAGAGAGATGACCATCGCAACGGCTCCGGCCAAGATGTTCGGCGTTGGCGTCCGCGCCTGCCACCGAAGGAGTGTGCCTCACCGCTCGGCATAGACTGAGCTGCCACTCCCTCCGCAGGCGCGGGTGTCGAAAGTAAACGACATCCGCGCTATTTGTTTTCCTTTGGAGAGGGAGCGACCATGTTACCCTGCGATGTGCTTCTGTACTACGGCTGGCCAGAAGGGCGAGTTCTCGATCTCGCGTGCGACGCGTCCGAACGTCTCTCCGCCGCTGGCCTACAACGCGATGCCGTTCTCGTATGGCTCGAACAGGTCCGGGACAATCCTTGCCGGTTCCTTGAGGACCCCGCGCTTGCGGAGCTTGCCCGTGAGGTGCGCTCACACACGCCCGCCGAGAGTGCCGACGGCGTGCAGCCACTCGCTCGAGCGGCGGTCTATGATGACGGGGATGGTCCGCGGCCAGAGATTACCGCCCTTGCTCAGACGATCATCTGCTGCGAGTTGTGTCTCGTTGAGATGGATGGCCAGGTGGTGCCGATCCGCGCATGCAGGGATGATGAACCATGTTGCGCTTAACGGCACACCCACAACCGTATAATCGACGCTCCAGGCCCCTCGACCTCCACCGGACCGAGGGGCCATACTTTTGCGCTCAGGTGGTGCTCGCTACTCGAACGCGCTCAAGCCAGTGATGGCCTGGCCAATGATCAACGTGTGAATCTCATCGGTGCCTTCGTACGTGAAGACCGACTCCAGATTGTTCATGTGGCGGCTCACGGGATACTCCAGCGTGATGCCGTTCGCCCCCAGAATGCTGCGCGCGACACGGGCGGTGTTGAGCGCCTGCGCGCAGTTGTTGCGCTTCGCGAGCGAGACCTGCACCGGATGAAGCTGCCCGGCGTCCTTGAGGCGTCCGAGCTGCAATGCGAGCAACTGCGACTTCACCAGTTCGGTGGCGATGTCGGCCAGCTTGCGCTGTGTCATCTGGTAGCCCGCGATCGGACGGCTGAACTGCACTCGCGACTTGGCATACTCGAGCGCGGACTCGTAGCAGGCCCGCGCCGCCCCATTCACACCCCAGGCGATGCCAAAGCGCGCTTCGTCGAGGCACGAGAGCGGCCCCCGCATGCTCTTGACGTTCGGCAGCATGCTCTCAGCCGGAACGCGGCAGTCCTCGAAGTGCAACTCGGACGTGACCGAGGCGCGCAGCGAGAGCTTATGATGCACATCGCTGGTCGTGAAGCCAGGCGTGCCGCGCTCGACAATGAAGCCGCGAATCGTGTTGTCGTCGGCGAGCCGCGCCCAGACGACGGCGATGTCGGCGATGCCGCCGTTGGTGATCCACATCTTCGTGCCGTTGAGCATATATGTGTCGCCATCGCGCCGCGCTGTGGTGCGCATGCCGGGCGCGTTGCTGCCGAAATCCGGCTCAGTCAGCCCGAAGCAGCCGATGACCTCACCCTTGGCCATCTTTGGCAGCCAGCGCTGCTTTTGCTCCTCTGAGCCGAACGCCCAGATGGGAAACATCGCGAGCGACCCCTGCACCGAGACGAACGAGCGCAAGCCGCTATCGCCCGCCTCAAGCTCCTGGCAGGCCAGGCCGTAATTCACGGCGCTTAGGCCAGCGCATCCGTACCCCTCCAGATGCATGCCCAGCAGCCCCAGCTCGGCGATCTCGGGGATGAGCTCGCGCGGAAAGGTGCCTTCCTCGAAGTGGGCGCCGATGACCGGCAGCACCCGGTCACGCACGAACTCGCGCACCGTGTCGCGCACCATGCGCTCCTCGTCGGAGAGCATGGCATCGATGTTGTAGAGGTCGGTCGCGGGCGGCAGCGCGGCGTGCGCGTGCGTCGTTGCCGGTGCGCTCTGCTGCGAGCGGTCGAGTGTATCTGTCACGGTGAGTGCTCCCTCTCTGGCTGCACGTCGATGGCTGTCGAATCGGAGGCATTCTACCACGCCACCGTGCGCCCTCCACTCTAGCCATCGTTTCGCCTTCGGCCCGTACACAGCAGACGTGCGGGGGAGAAGCGTTGACCTCACAGCGGGCGGCAGGTACACTCTTGGGTATATGCCGAGGGCAGACCCTTCCCCCATCCTGCCCGGCCACCCGCACTGGAGCTTGCCATGCCGGACGACGGAGACCGCACAGACCAGACCGCTGCTACCGGAACCGGGAAGCGCTCGCCCAAAACGCCACCCGCGCGCCGAAAGCCACGCCAAACGTCGCCCGCTGCCACCTCGGTACCCTCCGTCACTGATCAGGACCCTGCACCCGCACAAAGTGACTCTTCGGCTGCGCGCGGGCGCCGCTCGTCGCGTCAGCAGGACCACGAAATGCCAGAACGCGCAGGCGACACGCGGCAGAAGCGCGCGCGCCACCCATCAGCGAGCGGCATCCGGCGCACGGGCGTGCGGAGCCACCCTCGCGAAGGCGGTGTGCAGGGACTGGTCGAGCGCACGCGGCTCGGTGCCGATCTGTCAGGGCTGCCCTTCCTGCCCGACCCGCTGATGCGAGCGTTGCCGTCGATGCGCTCGGCGCTGCTCAATGGTGCGCTCGACGGCGCGGTACGGACCGTGCTCACTGAGTTGACGCGTGCGCTCGCACCCGCCGCCGCGCAGATGTGGATAGCCGATCCCTCGTCGTGGCTGCGGGAGTCGGCGCGCATGGGCGGCCACGAGCTGTTTCCCTCGCTGCGGCTGCGTGGCGTCGCGGTAAGCGGCATCGCTGAGGGGCAGGCGACGCGCGACGAACACGACGAACACGACGAGCACGGCACAAGTTCACCCCCGCCCAGCAACGGCGCGCGTTCGTCCGCAGTGCCAGATGCGCTGGTCGAGGCGGTTGTATCGACACGCCAGTCGCTCGTGCTGTTCAACGTCGCCGATCATCCGGCCGCGCCCGCGTGGCTCGACCTCCTCCGTAGCGATCAGGAGTCTGAGTCGCGTGCGAGCGCCAGCGCCGGAAGCATGTCGATATTGACGCTCGGCACGCTGGCCGCGTTCCCGCTCCGCGCGCGGGGCCAGTTCTTCGGCGTGCTGGCGCTGGCCGCGGCTTCCCGGCTGAATACCCGGCACGTCGCCGCCATCGAGGAGCTCGCCGATGTCGCCGCCATCGCCGCCGACCGCGACCGGCTGCTGCGGTACTCGCGCAGCCAGGAGGCGCTGGCACAGACCGTCGTGAGCCATGCGCCCGTCGCGATGGCTGTGTTGACCGGCGCGGAGCACATCTTCGCGCTGACCAATCCCGCGTTCGTCGATCTGTTGGGACTCGACGCGGGCACCGAACTGGTCGGCAAGCGACTCGAAGATGTCGTCCCCGACCGGGCACGCACGCTCGCGGCGAGCTTCCGGCTGGACGCGGTGCATCAGTTTGGCGAGCCGCAGTCCATGCTGGAGCTGCCGATTCACCTGGAACGCGGCATGACGTACTGGAACGTGCGCACATCGCCGCTGGCGGGCATCTCCACCAGTGTCGGTGGTGTGCTGATTGCCGCTGCCGAAGTGACCCGGCAAGTCTTCGCGCGGCAGAGAGCGGTCGAGAGCGCTGACATCGCGCAGGAGCGCATCAGCCAGATGATGACGCTGCACGCGACCTCGCTCGCTGTCGCCAGCCAGCTCGGCGCCGACCCACGCGAGCTGCTGGCCGACATTCTGCACCGTTCCATCCAATTGCTCGGCGCGCGTGCGGGAGCCATCTATGTCCGCGATCCGCGGCACGACACGCTCGAAGTGGTCGTAGGCGAGGGCCTGCGCGGCGACTACAGCGGCAGCCGCATCCGCACTGGTGAGGGGCTCGCCGGACAGGTGGCCGCCACCGGCAAGGGCCTGATCGTCGACGACTATCGCATGTATCCATTTCGCGCGGCCATCTACGCCGACGAAGCCTTCACCGCCGTCCTCTCCGTGCCGCTGATCCACCACGGACAAGTCGTCGGCGTGCTCGACGTGCTCGACGATACAGAGCGCCGCGCGTTCACCGACGACGACCTCTGGCTGATCGAGCTGTTCGCCTCACAGGCCGCGCAGGCCATCGAGAACGCCCGCATCTTCGTGGAGCTGGAGCATGCCTACCGCAAGCAGCGCGAGCTGGATCGCATGAAGGACGACTTTATCGCCACGGCATCCCACGAGCTGCGAACGCCGCTCACCGGCGTGCAGGGCTTCCTCGACCTGCTGATCGACTATCCCGGCTCGCGCGACGACGACCGTGCGCTGGAGTTCCTGCGGAAGGCGAGTGAATCGGCGGAGGAACTGGCCGGCATCGCGGAGCGGCTGCTCGAAACGTCGCGCATCGACACTGGCCGTATGGAGCTGCACATGAACGCAGTACGGCTCGCCCCCGTGGTCGAAGACGTGCTCAGCTCATTCCGCGAGCTACAGCTCGCTCACGGCACGACCCACGAGCTGATCGCAGAGGTGCCCGCCGACCTCTATGTTGACGCCGACCTCGGCCGCCTCAAAGAGGTGCTCGAGAATCTGGTCGGCAACGCGATCAAATATAGCCCCTACGGTGGCAGTGTGTGTGTGTCGTGCGCTCCAGCGGATTTCGATGTGCCGCGCCCACACAACTCGCTGGCAGCCGAGCAGGCGACGGCCCCATTCCCGGTGCTCACAAGCGATCCGGGCGGCATCTCGGAGAGCCCCACGATGGTGCTAGAGCCGCTCGCACTCGGCGGCCAGGCGATCCTGTCAGACATTGCACCGCCAGAGAACGCCGAGCGCCCAGTACAGTCCGTGGTCGATACCGCACGTGCGCGGCCCTACTTCATCGTCACGGTGAGCGATCACGGCATGGGCATCCCGCATGAGGAGCGCGACCGGCTCTTCGGCCGCTTCGCGCGGCTGGATTCGGCGCGCATCAGCGAGATACGGGGAACCGGACTCGGCCTCTATATTTGCCGGCAGATCATGCGTGCGATGGGCGGAGATGTCTGGCTTCAGGAGAGCACGCCCGGTGTAGGCAGCACGTTCGCGTTCGCCATCCCGGCGTCTACCCGTGTGAGCGTCGAGCGCGCCGAGGCTGTGCGTGTGAGCGCCGCCGGAGCCGTCGATGAGCGCTAACATCCCCCAGCCGGACCCGCGTCACCCCCAGGGCGACGCGCTCGCGGCACTCCGAATGCAGCTAGAGTCGCTGTACCCGCTCACCGACGTCGAGATCCCGCTGTCCGGGGGAGCCACCTCGCTCGTCATCGCGCGGCCAGCCAACCCAGACACACCGCTCGATCAGCTCGCGGCCGGGCAGTCGGCGAGCCAGCGGATTCGCGTTGACGACAGCGCGGCCGCGCTCGCTGCCGTCAGGTCGATCGCCAGCGGTGAGCGCCTGCCGTACTGGTCGCTGCTCTGGCCCAGCGGCATCGCGCTCGCCGAAGCGCTCGTGGCAGCGCCCGCACAGGTGCGTGGAGCGCGCGTGCTGGAGCTTGGCTGCGGCCTCGGCCTGACCGCGTCCGCAGCTCAACGTGCGGGCGCACAGGTCTGGGCGGTAGATATCTTCGCCGAAGCCCTCCTCTTTTGCCGCTACAACACCCTGCGCAACACGGGCGCCGAAGCCGTGCCTCTGATGCTCGACTGGAGGACTCCCGAAGGGCGCGCGGCCTGTGTGGCAGCGGGTAAATTCGACGTGGTGCTGGGGGCTGACGTACTCTATGAGCAAGAAGATGTCGCGCCGCTGCTAGAGCTTGTGCCCGCACTTCTGCGCGAGGGTGGCGCGTTCTGGCTGGCCGCACCGGAGAGACGAGCCGCTGAGTCGTTCGTCGTCGAGGCCCAAGCACGCGGCTGGCAGGACAACGCCACAGTAGATGACCGCGTCTGGCCCGAGGACTCGCGCGTGCGAGTGGTCACGCATCGCTACACGCTGCCAGCACGCTAGTGGTCGTCTGTGCGCAGCTCCACCAGCGGCAGCACGGCAAGAAACGACGTGCCGTTGCCCGCACCATGCGACTCCGCCCACATATCCCCGCTGTGCGCCCACACGAGCTGGCGGCAGATGTAGAGGCCGAGTCCCGTCCCTTGGATCCCGCCGGTGTTCGACGCGCGAAAGAAGCGCTCGAAAAGCCGGGGCAGCGCCGAGTCTGGAATGCCGATGCCGTGGTCGCGCACGCGAATGCGCGCGGCGGGTCCCGTAACTTCGCGCCGCTTCGTAGTGTCGTCCGCGCCTCGCGAGATACCGTCGGGAAGCACATCGACCTCGATCAGCACTTCGCCGCCAGCGGGACTGTACTTGATGGCATTGCTGAGTATGTTCATGAGCACCTGCTCAACGCGCCGCGGGTCCCACTCGCCAACCAGCTCCACAACATGGGCAGGCAGGTGTGTCTCGATCCGCAGCGTATGGGTTTGCGACACCATCCGCTGCTGCGAGACGACGTGCGTGACCAACGCGAGCAGGTCCACCTGCTCTGGTTCGAGCTGCAGCTCGCCGATCTGAATCCGCGAGATGTCTAGCAGGTCCGAGACAAGACCGTTGAGCCGCGCGGTCTGGCTCTGCACTCCGGCGAGGTTCTCCAGCAGCGCTCGGCCCTCGGGAGAGTCGAGTGGAGTGCCGTTGGGCATGCGTGTCAGGCGGCGGCGCAGCATCTGGGCCTGGCCCTGGATGACGGTGAGCGGCTGGCGCAGCTCGTGGCTCGCGATGGAAATGAACTCGTCCTTGATGCGCTCGATCTCACGCACCGCGCGCATATCGTGAAACGCCGCGACGGCGCCAGTGACCGCACCAGACTCGTCGCGCAGCGGCACGACACTGACCGCCACAGGCACATCCTCACCGTCGTGGCGGAGGATATGCTGCTCGGCGAGCACGGGAGTCCCGGTGAGCAGGGCACGCCAGACCGGCAGCTCCGTCTCCGAAATTGCCACGCCATCGTCGCCATACATGTCCCAGGCAGGTTCCACACGGATGCCGCGCACCCGCGCCTGCTCGACATCTTCATGGTTGCGCGCGAAATACAGCGCCGCCCGATTATAGGATTGCACCGCGCCAGACGCGTCGTACACCAGCACCCCATCGGCAAGGTGCTCGATCGCGGCCTCTAGCTTCTCCGCATAGACCTGCGCGCTGAAGGTCGCCGCCTCAGTGGCAGCCAGCGTGCGCCGCTGATCCGTCACGTCGCGGAGCACCACCACGACCAGACACGAGCCGTTCTCCTCGGCAGAAAGTAACCCGAGCGGCAAGACGTCGTAACTTATCGTAACGGGGTCCGCGCCGATACTGAGCCTGTGCTCGTCGAAACTGGAATCGACTTCCGCCCCACCTCCGCGCGCCGCCTTTCGCGCACGCTCCACTACCTGCCGCTCAGCCAGCCAGGCCAGCAAGATGTCTTCCGGCGCGTCCGACGCGGCGTCACCGATCGTCCCAAGGAGCCGGTACCCCAGGTTGCGTGCGAGGCGATTCGCACTGACGACCCGCGCGGCAGGCATGTCGAGCACGACGACCGCGGATGAGAGGTGTTCGAGCACGAGCGAAGCGAGCGCATCACCTGTAGTGGTCGCGGCATCCGCCAGCACCGGCAGCATGGTCGCTGCGACAGCCTGCTTGTCGCGATAGGTTCCCGAGACAACGGTGCGTCTGCCGCGTGGCGACTGCGGAGAGCTAGCCATGAGTGCCTCCGGGAACCGAGGATGTCGTACACACAAGCAGGGCCTTGCGGAAAGGGCCGAGAAGCACCAGTGGCGCGCACGTCACGTCCGCACAGCGGTATACTGGGCGCAAAGCCGGACCTATTCGACGCTCAAACATACAACGAGGTTACCAGAGCAACCTATCGTCTGTCAAGCAGAAACATGAGTACCATACGCCGCATATGAGAGTATTGTGCTCCGCAATTTCCGTCACAGGTCGCCTGTGAGGTATAGTAAATCGAGTCCGATGCGCCCTCTTGAGCGTTGCCCCTGCCGCAGAGCAACCGCCCGACGTCCAGAAGTGAGGAGGCTGACATGCCGCTATACGAGTACTACTGCGCCGACTGCCGGAGCAAGTTTGAGCTGCTGCTCAGCTACGCCGAGTCCGAAACCGATCTCGTGTGCATGAAGTGCCGCAGCCCAAAGGTTCGTAAGTTGTTTTCGGTCTTCTCGGCCCCCAGGAGTGGCGGCTCGGACGGCTTCGATGCCTATGGCAGCTACGACGACGGCCGCGATCCGGGCGATGCGTCAGGCGGGTGCTCGTGTGGCGGCGGATGCGGCTGCCACGACTAACCTCGAGCGTGGCTGGCCTCTGGTCCTCAATGCGATCTGGTCCGTAGACACAGAAAGCGGCGCCTCCAACGGGCGCCGCTTCGTCGTCTTGTCGGGAATACGCGCCGCATCAGGATGAACGCGGGCTGCCGGCGAGCGTAACGTGCCTCACCGTCCGATGGCTTTGCGTGCGTCGTTGAGGATGCGTGCGGCGGCCTTGTTGCGATCGATTTCTTCCCTCGTCAGGTCGCCGCCTTTGGTGGGGATGCTTTGCTCCAGCTCGCGCAAGCGCTGCCCAAGTTCGGCCCGTCCCGCTTTGCTGGCGCGCTCCGAGTAGATGCGGACGAACTCCTGCGCACGCTCGGCGTTGGCCTCCCGCGCCGCGGCCAGCGTGGCATTGGCGTAGATGTCGGCGTGCGCATCATAGATGCCCTGCTTGAGCTCCGTCTCGCGTGTTCCCTGCGTGACGCGATCCAACAGTCGGAGCGCGATGTCGAAGCGCCCGCTGGCGGCCTCGTTCTCACGAGCGTCGAGCAGCACGGCGCCTTCGCCGGCCACCGCCTCGGCCTCGCCGAGCGCATCCTCACACTGCGCGAAGAGCCGGGCCGCGTCGAGGTAGGCTCGCTGCGCGCTGTCGGTGTCGCCGAGATTGCGTTGCGCCTCGCCGATTCCGAGTTGCGCCAGAGCCAGCGCCGCGGGGTCATCAGCCGTCCGGAAGCGGTAGGTCAGCTCCGTATGCGTGTTGAGCGCTTCGGCATACAATCCGCGCCGCAGCAGCACGCGGCCCAGACCGATCGACGCCAGCCCATCGGAGACCGGCTCCTCCGCGGTCTGCGCGAGCCACGACGCCCGGTTGAATCCCGCCACCGCCGCGCTGTAGTTGCCGCTTCGCAGCTCGACCTCCGCGCCAACCAGCGCCGCCTCGACCTTCGGATGAATATCGACCTCATGTTCCGCCAAAGTAATCGCGTCGCGAGCCGCCGCGCGAGCCTGCTCAAGCTGGTTGAGCTTGATCCAGACGTCCGCCCGCGCCACGGCAGCCGTGGCGCGGGGCCCCGGCTCGTGGATGTCTCGTTCAGACTCGTCCGCGAGCTCATTCGCGCGGGCAACATATTCGCGTGCGGTGTCGAACTGGCAGCGTGTCGTGGCGAGCCGCCCGCGTTCGACCGCCGCCAGCGCCGCGAGAGCGAGCCGCCGGACTTCGCGAAGATGCTGTTCGGCCTGTTCAAGGTACGGGTCTGCGAGCGAGGGCTCACCGCGCCCACGAGCGACCTGCCCTAGCCCCAGCACGGCAGTCCACTCCAGCGCGCTCTGCTCGGCGTCTCGCGCCACTGCTCGCGCCTCGTCGAAGAGCTCAACCGCGCGACGGGGAGAGCCGTGTCGCCGGTTCGCCTCAGCCGACCCCACCAGCGCACGCGCATAGGGCACCTGTGCGCCGAAGTTGTGCAGTGCGCGAATCGCCCGATCATAAACGGTAATCGCCTGTGACAGTTGGCCGCGCAACAGGTTCACATCGCCCAGCAGGCGGTTGGCCTCGGCCTGCCCGAGCACACTCCCCGCCGCCTTATACGACTCCCCTGCCTGCAGGCCGCCCGCGAGTGCCTGATCGAGCCGGTGCGTGCGCAGCGAGACTTCGCTCAGGCCCAACACGGCGTCGGCGGTCCCAAGTGTGTACTCAATCGGGCTCGCCAAACTGATGGCCTCGGCGAAGCGGGTTCCGGCGGCATCAAACTCACCTTGTTCCAGCAACATCCGTCCCAGCCCGTTCAGCGTGTCGACTTCACCGAACTGGTCGCGCACGCTTCGATAGAGCTGCAACGCGCTCTCATACGCTTCACGTGCCTCATCGAACCGCATCTGGCTGGTGAGCATGTCGCCCAGGCTGCGCGCCGCGTCCGCCTCGCCCAACCGGTTGCGCGCCTGTGCATACAGAGCACGCGCCTGAGCGTAGTAGTTCGCGGCCTTGTCGAATCGCCCGCGCTGACGCTCGATGTGCCCGAGCGCGAGGCTAGCACTCGCCTGCCCGGCGACGTTCTGCGCTCGCTCAAAGAGATGGAGGGCAAGGAAGTATTGCTGCCATGCGGCATCGAGCCTGCCAAGCTGACGCTCGACATGGCCGAGCGCCATCCGCGCGTTGCCCTCACGCGGAGGGATGTCTTGTTGCCGGTAGAGCTCGATCGCGCGCTCGTAGCTCTGTGCCGCCTGCTGCAGCGCGCCGTTCTGCCGCTGCACCTCGCCCAGCGTCATAAGCGCGTCGGCGTCGTGCTCGCCGTCGCCGAGCTGGTGGAAGATGGCCTCCGCCTCGACCAGCGACTCCGCCGCGAGCTCTAGGCGCCCCTCCGTGAGCGCCGACTGCCCAGCGCGCAGACGCGCCATCCCATCCTCGCTGGAGGACCTCTGTGAGACGTCCATTGCTTTTGCTCCTCTACCGAAATGAGAGCGCCCGCGCTCGTCTGTCGTCGTCGTGTGTCACCTGGAATGTACGGCGAAGACCAACCCTCCGTCAAAGCGCGCCCCTGGCCCCCGCGCATCACCATCGCTTGGTTGACGTTGGCGTGCGAATACGCGACAATAGAGTAGTTTCCCGCAATGCGTATACCATCTCGTGTCTGTGGAGTGTCCCATGCCTGCGTTCTGGCTTGAGTTGACGGTGAGCGCCGCACCGGAGACTGTGGAGGCGATTAGCGAGCTCATGAGCCGCTACGTCTCGGGAGGGGTCGCCATCGAGGAGCCGTATCGGCTCGTCTACGACGGCCAGGCGCACGAGCCGGTCCCTGGCGCGCCGGTGCGCATCTCGGTCTGGGTGCCCGCCGACCACGCGGGCGAAGAGGCGCGCCAGCACATCACCGAGGGCCTGTGGCATCTGCGACAGCTCGCTCTCGGCGACATCAGTGAGCTGACCGAGCGGCGCATCGCCGAGGAAGACTGGGCCAACGCCTGGAAAGAGCACTACCACGTGCTGAAGCTCGGCCGCCGCACCGTCATCAAGCCGTCGTGGCGCGACTACGAGCCGCGTGATGCCGAGGTCGTCGTCGAGCTCGACCCCGGCATGGCATTCGGCACGGGACTGCATCCGACGACGCGTAATTGCATCCTCGCGCTGGAAGAGGTCATCCGGCCCGGCGATACCGTTCTCGATGTGGGAACTGGCTCGGGCATTCTGGCGCTCGCCGCGATTAAGCTGGGCGCGAAGAGCGTGCTGGCGATGGACGTCAGCCCCGTCGCGGTGCAGGCGACCATCGAGAACGCGCGCATCAATGGCATCCGCGACCGAATCGACGCGCGCCTCGCCACGCTCGAAGGCGCGGACGGCGAGCCGTTCTACCCGCTGCCCCCGGATCTGCAGGTGCTCGGCGCCGAGATCGGCACGTTCGACCTGGTGCTCGCCAACATCATCGCCAAAGTGATCGGCGACCTGGCGCCCGCGCTGGTCCGCGCCGTGCGCCCTGGCGGCACGCTCGTCGCCAGCGGCATCATCGCCGACCGCCGTGCTCAAGCCGAAGAACCTCTCCGCGCGGCAGGGCTGCGGATCGTCAAGGAGCTCGTCGAAGGCGACTGGGTCACCCTGATCGGCAAACGTCCAGCCGCAACCGCGAAGTAAGCCCCCTCGCGACGAAATGGAGTCCGCTATGCCCGCGGGCCGGTTCATCCTGGCGAACACGCGTCTCGCGCCTGGTGAGGAGATCGAGCTGCCGCCCGACCTCGCCCATCAGGTCCGCGACGTGCTGCGGAAGTCGCCCGACGACGCGATCGAGCTGCTGGATGGACGCGGCGGCGAGTATGAGGCCGTCCTGACGGGTGTGGACCGCAAGCGCGTGACTGC
The DNA here is from genome assembly GCA_964427535.1 of uncultured Ktedonobacterales bacterium. Taxonomy (GTDB): domain Bacteria; phylum Chloroflexota; class Ktedonobacteria; order Ktedonobacterales; family JADMIN01; genus CAYRVF01. Next base: position 17,931 of record CAYRVF010000038.1, on the reverse strand, counting down.
CCGGCTCACGCATCAGCGCGAGGGGCAGGCGGAGCCGCAGGTGCGCATCGTCCTCTGTCAGGGAATGCTCAAGGCGGCGAAGTTCGAGACCGTGTTACAGAAGGGGACGGAGCTGGGCGTCGCCGAGTTCGTCCCGCTGCTGACCGAGCGCGCGGTCGCCGCGGCCGAGGCCACCGGCGAGAGCAAGCGCGCCCGCTGGGCACGCATCGCCGCCGAAGCTGTCGAGCAGTGCGGAGGCAGCCGCCTTCCCGAGATCGCCGCCCCCGCACCGCTGATGTATGCACTTGCCTCCGCCCGGCCCGGCAGCGTTACACTCATGCCCTGGGAAGGTGAGTCGCGGCTCTCGCTGCGCTCGGCGGTGCGGCACCGTGCGGCTGAGCCGGGCGGCGTCGACGAGATCCGCATCCTGATCGGCCCGGAGGGCGGCTTCTCAGAGGGAGAGGTCGCACTCGCCCACCGTAACGGCGCGATTCCGGTGACCCTCGGCCCGCGCGTCTTGCGTGCGGAGACTGCCGCAATCGTCGCCGTCTCGCTCGCTCTGGATGCCATCGGCGCGCTGGAGACTGGGCCTGCTGGCGTATCGGCTGGTGACGAACACGATGCGCGGTAACACTGACCTAGCATCGGCATCACGCGATGTCTCTGCGACTACTCGGATGAGGCGGAGGCGGCATGTTCATCACGTTTGAAGGCGGCGAAGGCAGCGGCAAGACGACTCAGGCGAACTTGCTCGCCGAACGGCTTCGCGCGACTGGCCAGACCGTGCGCGTGACCCGCGAGCCGGGCGGCACACCGCTGGCGGACGTCTTGCGCGCGGTGTTACTTCATCCGGATGAGACGCTCGCCGCGCTCCGCACCGCCGGGCTCGTCTCCGGCAACGCGCCCGCCGAGCCGCTGTTGCCGCTAACCGAAGCCTTCGTGCTCTCCGCGGGCCGCGCCCAGCATGTCGAGGCGATCCGCCGCTGGCTGGCAGCAGGCGATATCGTTCTCAGCGACCGCTACGCCGACGCGACGCGCGCCTACCAGGGTAGCGGGCGCGGCTACGATCTACCCACGCTGATCGAGCTGGAACGCATGGCGACGGGTGGGCTGCACCCCGACCTGACGCTGCTGCTCGACCTGCCACCCGAGGAGGGGCTGCGCCGACGACATGGCGCCGCGCCGGAAGACATCAATCGCCTCGACCGCGAGAGCGTGACCTTCCACCAGCGCGTTCGTGAGGGGTATCGCGCGCTCGCCGCAGCCGAGCCGGACCGCTGGGTTGTCCTCGACGCGAGCCAGCCACCCGAGGCACTCGCCGAGCGTATATGGGATGTAGTCTCTGAGCGACTGGCACGGAGAGCACGCTAAGTCGAGGCGACATACCCGCTGCATTCGGCCATGAGCCGCGCTCGCCTGTCAGCCAAATGGTATACTGAATGGGCGTCTTCGCGCGCCAAATGACCACGTTTGGTACGTCGCGACTGATCTTATTTTTCGCTCGTATTCCACTCCTCGGAGCAGGAGGTATCCATACATGTTTGAAAGCCTTTCTCAACGACTCGAAGGTGTCTTTGACCGGCTGCGCGGCAAGGGCAAGATTACTGAAAACGACGTCAAGGACGCAATGCGCGAGGTGCGCCAGGCGCTCCTCGAAGCGGATGTCAACTTCAAACTGGTCAAGCAGTTCGTCGCCAGTGTGCAGGAGCGTGCGGTCGGCCAGGAGGTCCTGGAGAGCCTGACGCCCGCCCAGCAGATCCTCGGCATCGTGCATGAAGAGCTAGTGAAGCTGCTCGGCGGCGACGAAGACCAGTCATCCGGTAAGATTCAGTTCGCGGGCGCGCCACCGACGATCGTGATGCTGGTCGGCCTGCAGGGCTCTGGTAAGACGACACACGCGGCCAAGCTCGCCAACTACTTCCGCAAGAACGGCCAGAAGCCGGGTCTCGTCGCCGCGGACATGCAGCGGCCCGCCGCCGTTACGCAGCTCCAGCAGCTTGGCCGTCAACTCGATATTCCGGTCTACGCGGAGCCCGCTGGTAACAAGCCGGTGGATATCACGCAGCGCGCCGTTCGCTGGGCACGCGAGCAGGCCATCACGCTGCTCATCTTCGACACGGCAGGGCGTCTGCACATCGACGAAGACCTGATGCGCGAGGTAGCGGCCATTCGCCAGCGCACGCAGCCGCAAGAAGTGCTGCTCGTGGTCGACGCCATGACCGGCCAGGACGCGGTGCGCGTCGCGGATGACTTCAACAAGGCAGTGGGGCTGACCGGCCTGATTCTCACCAAGATGGACGGCGACGCACGCGGGGGCGCCGCGCTTTCGGTGCGGCAGGTTACGGGCGTGCCGATCAAGTTCATGGGCACCGGCGAGAAGCTCGACGCCCTCGAACCGTTCTATCCCGACCGGCTTGCGACACGCATCCTGGGCATGGGCGATGTGATGTCGCTGATCGAGCGCGCGCGCGAGCAGATCGACGAGAAGGAGGCCGTCCAGCTTCAGAAGAAGATGGCGACCTCGAGCTTCGATCTGGAGGATTTCCTCAACCAGATGCGGCAGGTCCGCAAGATGGGTCCGATCAGCCAGCTGCTCGAGATGCTGCCCGGCATGGGGTCCGCGCTGCGCGACCCGCAGGTGAAGGAAGCCCTCGAAGGCGACCAGATGAAGATGATCGAAGCCATCATCCTCTCGATGACACCTGACGAGCGGCACAACCCGGAGCTGATCAACGGCAGCCGTAAGCGCCGTATCGCCAAGGGCAGTGGCACCACGCCGCAAGACGTCAACCAACTGCTCTCCAACTTCAAGCAGTCGCAGAAGATGATGAAGCAGGTCATGGGGATGCAGAAGGGCGGACGCGGCAAGGCGCTGCGGGGCCTCTCGGGCCTCGGCGGCGGTCAGATGCCCTTCGGGTTCTAAGGGCTTCATCCCCCGGCCCCCTTCCCCTCGCGAGGGGAAGGGGGATTTTGTTTCGTCACCTTCGGGCAACTACGCTCGCCAAGCGATCTCCCCTCTCCTTGCAGGGAGAGGAGACAGGGGCGAGGCTCCAACATCCTCGCCCCACCCTCAACCATCCCACTTCTGCGAGAACGCCCACTCTAGGACCCCTTCCCTCAAGGGAAGGGGGTAGGGGGTGAGGTTCTGTCTCCTCACCCCAACGTCGTTCGGTGTTACTCCACGCCTCGCTCCACGTGTAAAATAAAGAGGCGAGCGACGTGCGCTGGCGAGACAATGGCGACAACTGCGGTGGTGTGGAGGCGGGCAGCTATGCGGCAGTGGCGGCGACAATCGCGGACCCAGATGCGGCCGCGTCCATCTCGGGTGCTCTGGATGGCCGCACTGGCTGTGCTCGCGGCGAGCAGCATCCTCTCGGCGTGCGGCACCGACCCGCACCAGCACGCGGCGGATGCCAACAAGGCGAAGCTCGACGCGGAGCTACAGCACGCCCGCGTCGAGCTCGGCATCCCCTCCGCGATGCTCCAGCCGATTCTCACGCAAGAGCAGAAGGTCGCCTCTGGCTCGGGCGGGTGGAACTACAACTATCAGGACGCCGCGACCAACTACACGCTGCTCTACACCCAGCTCGTCGGCATCGAGCAGACGAGCGCCGATACGCTGCGGAAGCAGACCGACGCCGACATCCGCGCGTTTACCGAGGCGCTCAACGCCCGCCGCAACGACGGCTTCATCGAGGCGACGACCTATCAGTCACGGCTCGATCAGGCGCTGCAAGACTATCAGAAGGCCAAGTTGCCCGGCGACTTTGCCAAGATCGACGCCACCGTCACGGCGCAGACCTCGGCGCTCAACACGATGTGGCCCGCGTACCAGCAGCTACTGGTGTTCCAGTCGGTCGTGCAGGCGCTGAGCAAGAACGGCATCAACACCAGCCTCGCCGAGACGGAGTACCAGCAGGATTTGCAGGCATTCCGCGACGCATCTCCCGGCGACCGCTACATTAGGCTTGGCAATGTGATCTCCGGCCAGACGACGCAACTGCTCGCGGACCAGACCGAAGCGCTACCCTACATCGGCGCCACGCTGCTTGCCGCATATCAGGCACGCATCGATCTGCTGGCGCAGTATGGTGAGGACGGCTCGGCGTTTCAGCAACAACATGACGCCGACGCCAAGCAGCTTGCCAGCGCCAAGCAACTCTCCGACTACCTGACCGTTGGACAGGCCATCAACGACCAGATCAACGCGATGTCACTGCCCCTCCTGCGCGGCAAGGCGCACGCCGACTTCGCCGTGCTAAAACAGCTCGTGACATACGCCCACACGCAGACCATCCTCGACCACGCCGACGGCAACAACTATCCGGCAGCGTACGAGTATGAGGATGGCGGGGTCGGCATCGGCGACGCCCGGGATCGGCTGAACGCCGCCAGCACCGCCGACGACTACCAGAACGCCGACAACGAAATCACGATGATGACGACGAACCTGCGCGCGTTGCTCGACAACATGAACGACACGACATCCCACTCGCAGCCGCACCAGACGGATCTAGAGCTGATGCAGCACTACGGCATGATGCAGGGCAAGGTGATTATGGTCTCGCTCACTGAGCAGACCGCACGGTTCTACGACAACGGCGCGCTGGTGTACTGGTCGTACGTGACGACAGGCGACCCGGTCACGCCGTCGCCGCCGGGCATCCATTACATCGAATCCAAGGAGACGAACACCGTCTTCAAGTCGCCCGATCCGCCCGGCTCGCCCCTCTGGTATGCGCCGACGCCCATTAACTACGCCATGTACTACGCGGACTATGGCTACTATCTCCACGACGCGTGGTGGCGCAACGAATTCGGCCCCGAGACGAATCTGCCGCACTGGGACCCCGCCGCCTTCAATGGTGGCTCGCACGGCTGCGTCAACTTCCCCGAAAACCACATGGCGTATGTCTATGACTGGGCGCCGGTTGGCACGCCCGTCGTGCTGTATTAGCGTGGAGCCTAACCGCCTCGCCCCTTCCCATGAGGAGCGATGAAAGGGCCTCACCCCAACCCCTCTCCCTGCAGGGAGAGGGGCTTTTGCGTGCGTGCGGATGAGACGGCTACCCGAAGGACATGAACGTCTGCTCCCTCGTCCCCTCGCAAGGGCAAGGGAGATGGGGGATGGGTGCCTCACCTTCACCATGCCCCCCGGCTGGCACACTCTAGCCAGTTGTCGTAGCAGCGGGTGTAGGCGAGGATAGCGCCCTCCCGGATGCCGCGCCTGCTGACCTCCAGTGTGCTGACACCGAGCACGTCCATCGCCGCCAGCAGCACGACACAGCCCGCGCCGAGCAGTCGCGCGCGCTCAACGTCCACACCATAGCGGCTGAATATCTGCTCGGCCGACAGCGCGCTCACCAGGGCAAGCAACGCGTGGAGGGTGTCGCGGCTGAGTGTTGTGCCTGCTACGGTTGTGCCGATCTCCCGCTGTGCGGCAAGCGCAAGGCGTAGCAGCGTGTTGGCGCTTCCACCACTGGCCAGCGCCTCGGCCACGGGAAGTGGCAGATCCAGCGCCCGCAACACCGCCTCGGCAGCGGTCCGGGCCGCAGCCAGCTCCGCGCCGTCTGGCGGATCGGAAGGAGTATAGCGGTCGTGGATCAGGCCCGAGCCGAGCGGTAGTGATGACCGCCAGTCAATCGTAGGTCCACGGCCAATGACGAGCTCCAGGCTGCCGCCCCCGAGATCGATCACCGCTCGCCGAGTGCGCCCATCAGGAGCGCCACTGGTCGCGCCCCAATAGGTGAGCGCCGCCTCCTGATCGCCCGACACCAGCGCAAACGCCACACCTGTCTCGGCGCGCACCGCATCGAGAAACTGCTGGGCGTTGGCTGCCGCGCGCACGCCTTCCGTCGCGATGCCCAGCACCGTTTTGGCACCGAGCGACCGGGCAAGCGCCACCTGCGACCGGACGACTCGTATGGCGAGGGCCGCACGCTCCTCGCCAATCCGCCCAGTCGCGTTTACATCCGCGCCGAGCCGGACCACTTCCGTCTCATCTGCAAGGGTAGTCAATATGAGGGCAGGCTCCGTTTCGACACGCGCCACCGCCACATGCACCGTATTGCTTCCCACGTCGATCGCCGCGACCGGCTCGGCTCCCATCGTGACCTTCTACTTTCCATTCGGCCGGCACACAGCCGCGCGCCGGATCGCCAGCACCAGCATACACGACGAGACCGCCGTGCCGTCGCTGCTTGACGCATCCGCTCCTGAGGGGATAGGCTTGAGGTGCGTAGGAATACCGCTCAGCTTCTCGACTCTCACGAAGACATCTTCGAGTCGGCCTGGCGGGTTCGCTCAGCACGTCATCTAGCGAGGGAGCAGACATAGTGCGTGGAGAAGTGGAGCACCCCGACGTGGACCACCCTGGGGCGGAAGAGGCTGTAGCCGATTCCCGACGCGAGGGTGTCGTTATCGGACTTGCTCCAGGTCTCTTCGAGGTAGAGTCAGACGGCGAGATGTACCTCTGTACGCTGCGTGGCCGTCTACGGAAATCCCGTCCGGCTCCCCCGCCCCGTCATCTGGCAGGCGCGCGTCCATCCGCTGCGCGAAGTGGCCGTGCCGCATACGCTACACGCACGGCGACGCCTGAACCCCCACCCGAGGAAGCCCGTCCCGTCCGTGTCGCGCCCGGCGACATCGTCCACTTCACCCCACTCGGCAACGGCGAGGGCGTCATCGAAGAAGTGCTGCCGCGCCGCAGCGTGCTCTCGCGTATGCGCAGCGAAATGGGCACCGAGCATATCATGCTCGCCAACCTCGATCTGGCCGTCCTGGTCTTCGCGACCCGCGACCCGACACCCAATCTCGGCCTGCTCGACCGCTATCTCGCCCTGACTGAGAACGCGCACATCCCGGTGCTGCTTGCCATCAACAAGGTGGACCTGGGCATCCCCGACGAGGTGAACGCCGCCGCCCAGCTCTATCGCTCGCTCGGCTACAATGTGCTGTTCACCAGCGCCACGACTGGCGAGGGCATCGAGCAACTGCGGTCGGCACTGCGCGGCAAGACGTCGCTGCTGACTGGCCCCTCGGGTGTCGGCAAATCGTCGCTGATGAACGCGCTCGTGCCCGACGCCCGTCAGCGCACGGCGGAGATCAGCCAGTCCACCGGCAAAGGACGCCATACCACCACCGGCGTACGCCTCATCCGACTCACCGAGGGCGGCTGGCTTGCCGATTCGGCGGGCATCCGCGAGCTGGCGCTGTGGAGCGTGCCGTCGGAGGCGCTGGCGGCCAGCTTCCGCGAGCTTCGCCCGGTCGTCGGCGAGTGCCTCTACGAAGACTGCGGCCACGCCGAGAACGAGGAAGGCTGCGCCCTCCGCTGCGCTGTCGCCGAAGGGCGCATCACACCGGAGCGATTCACCAGTTTCCTGCGCCTGCTCGAAGAGGCGCGCGCGGAAGAGCGCCCTGCGTGGGAGCGGTAGGCTAGCGTTTCGAGCGTGCCCCAGCCACCGCTTGACCGGTGCCGCTTTTGCCACCCGGCTGCTTGCGATCCGCCAGCGTGACGCTCGAGACGGCCCGAATATCACGCAGCACGCTCTCCAGGTCTTCGGGCCGCTGAATCTCCAGAATCGCGCTGATAATCGCGCGCTCGGGCCGCGACTTGGTCACGACTTCGACCTTGAGCATGTTGATCTTGTGGTTCGCGATCACGCCTGTCACGTCGCGCAGCAGCCCGGTGCGGTCGGTGCCCTCCACCAGAATTGGCGCCCGGAAGGTCTGCTTGCCGTCGAGCTTCGGCCACGAGACAGCCACCGCGCGCTCCGGCTCGCGTTCGAGCAGATGGCGGAGATTCGGGCAGTCCGCCCGGTGAATGACGACGCCACGGCCGCGCGTGATGAACCCGCAGAGATCATCACCGGGTAGCGGATTGCAGCAGCTCGCCAGATGCGTCAGCATGCCCTCCAAGCCCGCGACACTCGCGCCGCTCTGCTCATCGCGTGAGGGAGCCAGCGTAATCTGCGGCTCGGCATCTTGCGCTTCCCCAGGCGATGGCATCCGGCGCAGCTCGCGTACCTTCTGCATAACCACCGAGACCCGGGTTTTCTCCGAACCAATCGCCACCAGCATCTCGGTCGGGCCGGGCAGTTCCAGCGCCTCGGCCAGCTCGTCAAGCTCGTCGTCGGTCAGATCCTCGATGCCCTTGCGCAGCCCGAGGGCGCGCAGCTCCCGGTCGAGGCGCTCGCGTCCGCGCTGCAGGTCGATATCGCGCTCGTGGTCCTTCAGGTAGCGCTGAATGCGGTCACGCGCCGACTTCGTCTTGACGACCCGCAGCCAGTCGCGTGTCGGATGAGCATCGTTGCGCTTGAGAATCTCCACCACGTCGCCGTTGCGCAGCTCATAATCCAGCGGCACCAGCTTGCGCGAGAGGCGTCCGCTCTCCTCAGAGGTGATGCGCACGCCCGAGACGTGATTGCCGAGATCGGAGTGGATGCGATAGGCGAAGTCGAGCGGTGTCGCCCCTGCGGGCAACTCACGCGCATCACCTGCTGGAGTGAAGACGAAGATGCGCTCCTTGAGCGCGTCCGACCGGGCGGCGGGCAGGCCATCACCGGCGCCGCGTGGCGCCCCAGGGGTGTCCTGCTGCCACTCCTTTACCTGCTGCACCCACGCCTGCAACTGCTTGGCGCTCGCGGACGCCTTGTCGCCGGCCGACTTGTAGTACCAGTGCATCGCGACACCGTACTCGGCCAGCTCGTGCATTTCACGGGTGCGAATTTGGATCTCGGCGAGCCGGTCGTCGAGGCAGAACACCGTCGTATGCAGCGACTGATAGCCGTTGGGCTTGGGATTGGCGATGAAATCCTTGATACGCCCATCCTTCGGACGCCACAGCTCGTGAACATGCCCAAGCACGAGATAGCAGTCGGCGACCGTGGGAACGATGATGCGAAACGCGAGAATGTCGTAAAGCGTCGTCAGGTCATGCGTCCCTGTGCGCGTGACCTTCTTATAGATGCTGTAGAGATGCTTGACCCGGCCTGACACGTCGGCACGGATGCCGATCTTCTCCATTTCCTCGCCAAGGATTGCCGTCACCCGGTCCACGTAGGAGCGGCGCCCAGACGTCTCTTCGACGACGGCCTCGCGCAGCCAGCGATATTCGTCGGGTTCTAGCACCGCGAAGGCCAGGTCTTCGAGCTCGGATTCCACGCGCCCCATCCCCAGGCGACCGGCGAGCGGGGCGTACACTTCGCGTGTCTCCGTTGCGAACGCGCGGCACTCCTCGCGCGACCAGCGAGGCGGCGTGAAACCTGCCTGCATTGATGCCTCATCCTCAGCGGAAAGCGGGCGTGTCGGCGCCTGACCGTCGTGCGCCCGCCACAGATCAGCCGCACGCACGACCGCGCGCATCTTGCGGAGCTGTTCGGCGATCTTGATGACGATCACGCGAGTATCGTCGGCCATGGCGACGAACATCTTCCGCAGGGCGTCGGCGTCTTGCTCGCGCTGGCGCTCCCGGCCGCGGCGACGTGTGCGCGCACCATCCTCGGCGCTGGCGTCAAGCTGGGCCGAGCGGCGCCGCTCGGCGGCGGGCCGCTGCAACGCGTCGAAGCGTTCGATGTGCTCGATGGTCTCCGCCACATCTTCGCCGAACGAGCCGCCAAGCCGCGCGCTGACATCCGCCAGCGTCAGCGTCCGCGCTTCGACGAACTGATACAGCAGCACCGCGGCAAGCGTCACCGCGTCGATGTGCAGCGTCGAGGCCATTGTCAGTGCGACCGAGATGGCGTACTCGGTATCCCAGGTGGGCCGATTCTCGGCGCTCTCCTTGGGGGATTCATCTGGCGCCGCGGACGCGTCGGTGGTAAGCACCCGCTCCTCCATGAGCGCCCGCTGGACGTTCTCGACGTCCACCGGCTGCAAATAGCCTTCAACCGCGCGCAGTAAGCGCGCCTGTTCGACGAATGTTCCCTGGGATATATCAGATGTGGTCACTCGGTTCCTCCTCTATGAGAGGTTCCTGACCGATCAGTCGTCCCTCTCGTTGCAGCCTTTGCTGGTGTCTCGTTCGACGTGCGTGACGCCTGGTACCGTGCGCAAACGGCGCAGCACGTTGTCGCGACGAACCGATGGCGGCATGTCCAGTGTCAGGGTAATCGCCGCTTTGTAGCGGTCCTGATTCGCGCGCGCGACGCTTTTCGAGACGTTCAGACCCAGTTGAGCGACCGCATCAGACACTTCGTGCATCAATCCTTGATGGTCCTGCCCATAGATCGCGAGATGCAAGCGGTACGGCCGCGGCTCGATCTCGCTCCAGCCTACCCGCAGCGGTTCCGCATACCGCGCGCCGCAGGACTGACGTTTGGCGAGCGTTTTCTCCATCGTACGACAACACTCGCGATGAATGGTAATCCCTCTGCCCCGATCCGCGACTCCCCGGATGGCATCGCCCGGAACCGGATAACAACAGCGTCCAAGCTGGACGACCGCCTGTTTTCCGGTCGGATGCGCGAGCGGTAATATTCGCTCGGGCTCGGTCTCCGCGGTCGGCTCGTCCAGCCGCCCGGACCCGCGCTCGCTCTGCCGCTCCTTCAGACGGAGCGCGCGGCTGATGCGATGGCGGGCATATTGTGTTTCCACAAAATTCAGCCAGTTGGGCTGCGGGCTCGCGTCAGGGTCAGTGACCACCCGCACGATGTCGCCCGTACGGAGCTGATAGGTCAGCGGCACGACGCTCGCAATCATCCCGTCGTCTGTTCCCGAGGTCTGCACCACCGCCGAGACCGCGTGATCGCCAATCTGGGTGTGAATCTTGTACGCCAGATCGAGCACCGTGGACCCAACCGGCAACTCGTGGACATCCCCTTTGGGCGTGAAGACGAAGACCTGGTCCTCGAACATCTCGCCCCGAATGGTGTCTACGAACTCGGCGGCACTGAGTTTCAGCTCAGTCTGCCAGTTCGTGAGCCGCGAGATCCACGCCGGCATCTGTCGTAGCCAGACCTCAGGGCCAAACTCCTCGTATTCGCCGCGCTCCGCCCGCTCCAACCAGAACGACGCGACGCCGTGCTGCGCGGCCCGATGCATCCGGTGCGTGCGAATGTGCATCTGCGCCAGCCGGCCATCCAGCGCGAAGACAGCCGTGTGCAGCGACTGATAGCCATTCACCTTCGGACTGGCGATATAGTCGCGAATGCGTTCGGCATATGGGTGCCAGAGCTGATGAATGACACCCATCGCCTGATAGCACTCCTCGGGCGCGTCAACCAGCACCCGGAAGGCGATGACATCGTGCAGCAGCGCGACATCCATGCCGGTCTCTCGCGCCTCCACGTACGAGCGGTAGGGATGCTTCAGCCGCCAGTTCACTGCCGCGACGATTCCTTTCGCCGCAAGCTCGCGGCGCATTTGCTCGCTCACGCGTTCGGCCCAGGCCGCGCGTTTCATCTCTTCATCACGCAGGCGCTGGACGGTATGCGTAAACTCCTCGGGATGGAGATATGAGAACGCGAGGTCCTCCATCTCCGCCTTGAAGACCTGCAGGCCGATGCGGCCCGCCAGTGGCGCGTAGGTGTCGAGCGTCTCGCGCGATTTGTGCTCGCGCGTGGCCGGAGCCACCGCGGCCATCGTCCGCAGATTGTGCAAGCGGTCGGCGAGCTTCAGCAGCACTACCCGCGGGTCACGCGCCATGGCGAGAATCAGCTTCTGGATTGTCTCCACATGCTGACGGGCCTTGCGTTCGCGGGCGGCCACGAGGTCTTTGCCGTCATCGACAGGGCGCGTGGCGCCTTCGAGCCGCGCCGCCTTATCCGTGCCCTCGAATGCGGTAAACTTCGTCACACCGTCGACGATCTGGGCAATCGATGTCCCGAAACGCGCGCTCACATCGCCCAGCGTAAGATCGGTGTCCTCTACGGTGTCGTGCAGCAAGGCGGCGGCGATGCCTGGCGCGTCGACCGCAAGCTCGGCGAGTATCGTGGCGACGGCAATGGGGTGTTCGATGAAGAGCTCCCCGGATTTGCGGCGCGTCTGGCCGTGCGCGGCCGCGGCGACAGCATACGCCGAGCGGATCAGGTCGAGCTGCGCGGCGGGCATGTATGAGGCGCACAGGTCGAGCAAGGAGGCCAGCGATTGTGGCTCTGTCGGCTGTGCCACACGCGTCTCCTTCGGGTGCGCGCTGGGCGCAACCTCGGCAGCGGCGCGGGCCTGTCGCGGCAGAACCTGACGTTGCATGCGCACCTCCGACGCGTGCCCGCCGACGGATGTCGGAGACGAGTCACCACTTCGACGTTGAGTGTCGTGGAAGCCAGCCGTCAACGCGACGCCCACTGCGAACGCTCAAGATATGGCAACGCGCAGGCAGCACTGGCTACCCGCGCGTTACGACGTTGACTTCACGCGTATGTTGTATTATCCGCCACCGCAGTCGGGCCGTCAAGCGCATGTGCGTGCTTGCTTGACCCGCGTGCGTTCGCCCACTCCTGCTGATAAAGGGAGCGTTTGCAGGCATCACATGGCTCGTATCTAGTCGCGCCTCGGACGCTGGGATAAGCGGCCGCGCAGGGTAGGGACTGCCAGGGACCGACATCGCTCTGGCGCAGAGCTAGTGGTGCCCGAAACATCCCATTCCTCCTGGCCAAAGCTCCCGCATTTGTGACATACTATGGGGTACGGCTGTGCGCTTACCGCACGTTTTGTACCCTCATTTTGGGGAGCACGGCCGTCGGGTTCCCACACGTTCGTCATTGCATCTCAGACTTTTGGAACTGTCACCCGTACACTTATCTAAACGTACTGTTCTCTACATGACCGATGTTCCACTGCCAGGCGGCATGATACGGGAATTGCCGCACTTGGCCGGAGAAATGGAATAGGATAGACAGCGATTCGTACCGGTCGCACACGCCCGACTGGACATGTGTGGGATACTGTGCCACGACAACCGCCCGGCAAGCGGCTCCGCCGCGTCCTGACGGGTCTTGGCATGAATACTGGCGATTGTGTTAGAGATACGGACATATGTCGAGGGCGCTGGGGCGCAGCACGCCAGGCACCTCGTATGCAATAAGGTGGACCGCAGCATGGCAAAGAATCTCGTCATTGTGGAATCGCCTGCCAAAGCGAAAACGATAGAGAAATTTCTCGGCAGCGATTTCGAGGTGCGCGCCTCGATGGGCCACATCATCGACTTGCCGCGCAACGGCCTCGGCGTCGATGTCCGGCACGACTTCGCACCCAAATATGTCGTCATCGAGAAGAAAGATCATCTCCTCACGGAGCTCAAAGCCGCGAGCAGGAAGGCGCAGACCGTCTACCTCGCGCCTGACCCCGACCGCGAGGGTGAGTTCATCGCGTGGTCGCTCAAAGAGATGCTTGGGCTGAAGAAGCCGCGCCGCGCCGTCTTCAACGAGATCACGAAGCACGCGGTCCAGGATGCCATCTCGAACACTCGCGAGATCGACGAAAATCTCTTCAACGCGCAGCAGGCACGCCGCGTGCTCGACCGGCTCGTCGGCTACAAGATCAGCCCGCTGCTCTGGCGGCGCGTGCAGTCCGGCACGAGCGCGGGCCGCGTGCAGTCGGTGGCGCTGCGGCTGATCTGCGACCGTGAAGGCGAGATCCGCGCGTTCGTGCCTGAAGAGTATTGGACCATCACGGCGACGCTGAGCAAGGCCTCCGAGAAGGCGACGTTCGAGGCGATGCTCGTCGGCAAAATCGGCTCGCCCGAGGCCGCGGAGGCTGAGGCCGAACCTGCGAACGAGAAGGCGCAAGCCGGCCAGACCGACGCGCCCAGCAAGGGCCGCATCCGTATCGAGTCGGAGGAGCAGGCGCGCGCGCTCGTGCAGGCGTTGGAGCGAGCGACCTACAGCGTGGCGAAGGTGACGCAGCGCGACGTGCGCCGCCAGCCATTCCTGCCCTACACGACAAGCACGCTCCAGCAGGACGCGTCGGTGCGGCTGCGCTACAAGCCGAAGCGCACGATGTCGCTGGCCCAGCAGCTCTATGAGGGCATCGAGCTTGGCGACGCGGGGCATCAGGGTCTGATCACCTACATGCGAACCGACTCGACGCGCATCTCCGCCGAGGCGCAGGCCGCCGTCAAGGAATACATCGCCAACCGCTTCTCGCGCGAATATGTCGGTGAGGGGCGCACGGCGAAGGCCAAGGCGAACGTGCAGGACGCCCACGAGGCCATCCGCCCGACGGATGTGACGCTGACGCCGGAGCGCGTCAAGCCCTATCTCGGCGCGGAGCAGTTCAAGCTCTACGAGCTGATCTGGCGGCGCTTCGTCGCGGCGTTCATGGCGCCCGCCGTCTTCGACACGCTGCGGGTGGACATCACCGCCGACGACTATCTCTTCCGCGCGAACGGTTCGCTGCTGAAGTTCCCCGGCTTCTACGCAGTGTGGCCGCGTGAGGAAGACGGCAAGTCGCTGCCAGAGCTGGCAGCCGGGCAGCCGCTCACCCTGCGCAAGTTGCAGCCCGACCAGCACTTCACCCAGGCGCCGCCACGCTTCACCGAGGCCAGCCTGATCAAGGAGCTCGAGGAGAAGGGCATCGGCCGGCCGAGCACCTATGTGCCGATCGTGAGCACCATCCAGGACCGCGGCTACGTCGAGCAGCAGGAGCGCCGTTTCGTGCCGACGTGGCTCGGCGAGACGGTGAATGACCTGATGCTCAAGCACTTCCCCGAGGTGGTGGATACCAACTTCACCGCCGACATGGAGCGGCGTCTTGACAGCGTCGAAGAGGGCAAGCGCGATTGGACGGAGTTCCTCAAGGACTACTACGCCGCGCTGCGCGAGCAGCTCTCGAAGGCGGAGTCCGAGATGGACCGAGTGCAGAAGCCGGTGGAAGAGGCCAACGAGGCGTGCCCAGAGTGCGGCAAGCCCCTAATCATCCGCACAGGCAGGTTCGGCCGCTTCATCTCGTGCTCAGGCTTCCCGGAGTGTACCTTCAAGAAGCCGTTCACGAACAAGACCGGCGCCATCTGCCCGGACTGCGGTGGCGACATCGTCGAGCGCAAGGCCCGTAAGTCGGGCCGCGTGTTCTACGGCTGCGCCAACTACCCGACGTGCAACTTCGCCACGTGGGATCGCCCGCTGCCACAGCCGTGCCCGGAGTGCGGGGGTCTACTGACGCTTGGTAACGGTCGCACCGAGGCGCACTGCCAGAAGTGCGGCGCGCTCGTGCGGGGCGCGCTGGAGGGCGCACCCGAAGTCGTCGGGCACCGTCCGGTCGAGCCGCGCACGAACACCGGCGAGAAGTCGGAGAGCGGCACGAGGCGGACGACAACGGCGCGGGCACGCAAACCCGCAGCCGCGGCTCGCACGACCAGCCGCTCATCCAGCACGTCCGCCAAGACGCCGCGCCGGACGACGACGCGACGCACCTCGACGACGGGCAAGACGGCCGCGCGCAAGACGACGTCCACCGCCAGCCGGACGTCAGCACGGCGCACGGCGCGCACGCCCGAGACGGCGGTCTCGTAGGGCGCCAGGCACGCTGGATCGCCGCTGTGCGAGCGAGCCAGCGTGCATACTCCCAATAGATTGAAGACTGAAAGCACGACAATGACACAGCATGATCCCGATCGTATCTATGCGACGACTATTCTCGCGGTTCGGCGCGGCGCGGATGTCGCGATGGCAGGTGACGGCCAGGTGACCGTCGGCGACGTCGTGATGAAGCACAACGCGCGCAAGATTCGCAAGCTCGCCGACGGCAAGGTGCTCGCGGGCTTCGCGGGTTCGACCGCCGACGCACTCACCCTCTTCGACAAGTTCGAGGCGATGCTCGAGCGCTTCCAGGGCAACCTGCGGCGTGCGGCAGTGGAGCTCTCGAAAGAGTGGCGCAAGGACAAGTTCTTGCGCCGCCTGGAGGCGATGCTGCTCGTGGTCAGCCGTGACGAGCTGTTTGTTCTGACGGGCGACGGCGACGTCATCGAGCCGGATGAGGGCATCGCGGCGATTGGCTCTGGCGGAGTTTACGCTCAGGCCGCGGCGAGCGCCCTCATGGCGCACACCGAGATGACTGCCGCCGAGATCGCCCGCGCCGCCATGGATATTGCCGCCTCGTTGTGTATTTATACCAATGACCACATTCTGCTGTTCTCACTGGACGACACTGCCGAGACGACATCACCGAATGGAAAGAAATCTGCTATGCCTGCGAGCGTTAAGCCATCCATCTAGAGAAAGCGGCTCGCGACCAGGTGTACGCATGTTGCAAGCACTGTAGCTCGAAGCGAGGAGAATGACTATGAAAGATTTGACTCCCCAGCAGATCGTTCGGGAGTTAGATCGCTACATCGTGGGCCAGAATGAGGCGAAACGGGCGGTCGCGATCGCCTTGCGCAATCGCTTCCGGCGGCTCGCGCTGCCCGCTGAGTTGCAGGCCGAGATCACTCCAAAGAACATCCTGATGATCGGGCCGACCGGTGTCGGCAAGACGGAGATCGCCCGCCGGCTGGCGAAGCTGGCCGACGCGCCATTCCTCAAGGTCGAGGCCACCAAGTTCACGCAGGTGGGCTATGTTGGCCGCGATGTGGAATCGATCGTGCGCGACCTCATGGAGACGGCCGTCTCGATGGTCCACGAGGAGCGCTCGGCCGCTGTGCGCGACCAGGCGACCAAGCTCGCCGAGGAGCGCATCCTCGACATTCTGACCGAGAAAGAGGTCAACGCCGAGGAGCCTGCTCCGGCGCGCGCAACCTCGCGTGGCACCAAGAGTAAGGTCGGCTCTCCGGTTAGCGCCGGAGTCTCGGGCGGCACGAACGGGGCGTCCGCTAGCGCATCGAGCGCGCCCGCACGCAAGCGTAAGTCGCAGGCGCGCAAGCTGGTAGCCGAGCGGCTCGCGCGCAACGAGCTGGACGAGCAGATGATCGAGATCGAGCTGGAGCCGGAGGAATCGTACCCCTCCGTCTTTGAGTTCGTCGCGGGCATGGCGGGCGACGAGCTGGGTGACGGCTTCCCGGAGTTCCTGGGGCCGGTCTCGGGCGGTCGCCGGCGCATGCGACAGGTCTCGGTCAAGGAGGCGCGCCGCCTTCTGATGCAGGAGGAAGCCAACAAGCTCATCGACCTGGACGAGGTCGTCGAGCAGGCGACTCAGCGTGTCGAGCAGTCCGGCGTCATCTTCCTGGATGAGATCGACAAGATCGCGGGCACGAAGTCAGAGACCGGGCCGGATGTCTCGGGTGAGGGCGTGCAGCGCGACCTGCTGCCGATCATCGAGGGCTCGACGGTGGCGACGCGGTTCGGCCCGGTCAAGACCGACCATGTGCTGTGGATCGCGGCGGGCGCGTTCCATAGCTCCAAGCCGTCCGACCTGATTCCCGAGATGCAGGGACGCCTGCCGCTGCGGGTGGAGCTCTCACCGCTCGCTCACGAGGACTACAAGCGCATCCTGACGCAGCCCGAGAACTCGCTCACCAGGCAGTACTCCGCGCTGCTCGGCGTCGAAGACGTGCGGCTCGAATTCTCCGACGACGGGCTGGAGGAGATCGCCCGCTGCGCCGAGCACATGAACGAGCGGGTCGAGAACATCGGCGCGCGGCGGCTGCACACCATCATGGAGAAGGTGGTCGAGCAGGTCTCGTTCGACGCGCCGGAGATGCGTGGCGAGCAGATCAACGTCGACGCCGCATTCGTGCGCGACCGCCTTGGCAACCTGCTCGAAGACGAGGATCTCAGCCGCTATATCTTGTAGTAGCTGACGAGCACAGCATTCCTGATTACACCACAGACGACGCGCCAACCAGCACAGTGGTTGGCGCGTCGTCGCATTCGCCACGAGATTCTCATACACATCGCTTTGGACCAATGTTGTAATACCAAGCCAAGTCAGGTTTCTATCACTCCATCTCTGCCTCAGCTCTCCAATGGAGCGTACATCCTGAAAACATCGGGCTATCAGTGACTGAGTGGTGTGAGCTGTATCTGCTTCGCCAGCCCGTAGGCGGTCGGGAGATCACTGTCGCTCTCGACCAATACACGACCG
>CAYRVF010000037.1:0-39376 GCA_964427535.1 uncultured Ktedonobacterales bacterium | reverse complement strand
ACGATCGATCTCAGTGTCATTTCTCCCTCGCACCCGCAACTTTTCATGCGTTGCGTGTGTTCCAGATAGTGAATGTGCGAGGCGCGAAGTCGGGCCCGAAGCGACGCCTCGCGGGAGAGAACCACATGGGCATCGACGTGCTGATTCTTGGCGGAATCGCACTTCTCGGACTCGCCGCGTTACACACCAGCACAGACAGCCGTGATGGCGTCGACGCGCGCGAGTGGGAATGGCTCAGACGCCGGAGTTTAGTGACGCGTCGGAGGCGCACAGGATGACAGGAGCGATCCGAATGACCGCACCGAGCGCGGCGTGCGAGCAGAGCCACCTGGCTACGCTGCTCGCACGCAACCTCGATGCCGCATTCGAGCAGCTTGTCTCTCTCTATCAGGACCGCATCTACGCCTTTGCCTATCGCCTCACCGGCAACCCCCAGGACGCCGAGGAGGTGGCGCAGGATACGTTCGTGCGGGGCTACACAGCCCTGCAACGGTATCCGAGCGAGCGCATCGAGGCGCTGCAGGTCCGACCCTGGCTCTATCAGATCGCGGTGAACGTCGTCCGCAACCGGGTACGCGGCAAGCATCTGCCCCAGGTCTCGCTGGAGACCGACGCGGCGGGCGCGACCTGGCTGGAAGATGCCGAGGAAGGCAGACCTGAGAGTGCTACACTCGCGGTCGAAGGACAGCGTGAGCTCGGCGCGCTCGTCGCCGAGCTGCCACGCAGACTCCGCATCGCCGTCGTGCTGCGCCACGTCGAAGGGTTCGCCTACCGTGAGATCGCCGACCTCCTCGACCTGCCGCTTGGCACGGTAAAATCAGACGTACACCGGGGAACACTGCTCTTGCGCCGGGCGCTGGTAGCCCAGCCGAGCGAGGTGAGATGACATATGGGACGAGATCAGGTGCCACAGGGCATCGGCGAATGTCGCCAGATCGTGCGAGGTCTGCGCGGGCTCTCTTCCACGCTGAGCGCCCCGCCAGCGCTCTCCCGGCGCGTGCTCGTCGAGACTGGACTCGCGGATACCTACTTTCTCCTGCAGACGCCTGTGGGAGGCGTGTACGTCGCGTATAATCGGCTGGGCGTGTCGCGGGTATCGCATGCGGGTGATGCGGCCGCGTTCGAGAAGATGTTCCGCGCCGAGTTTGACCGTCCGGTGTATCCTGCCGAACAGCCGCCCGCCGACCTCCAACGCGCGCTCATTCGGCAGCTCACTGGCGAACGGCGCTCGCGGCGGGTCACGTTCGATCTACGTACGCTCTCGGAGTTCGAGCGCGCCGTGCTGATGAAGGCGCTAGAGATTCCTCATGGCGAGGTGCGGCCCTACTCCTGGGTCGCCCGCGAGATCGGCCGTCCAAAGGCGGTGCGCGCCGTCGGATCGGTGCTGCGTCGCAACCCCGTTCCCTTGTTCATTCCGTGCCACCGGGTCGTGCGCAGCGACGGCCACCTGGGCCGCTACAGCATGGTGGGTGTCACCAAGAGCGAGGTGCTCGAATCCGAAGGGCTTGCAGCCGACGCGTTAGAGGACCTTGCGCGCGAGGGCGTGCGCTACATCGGCAGTGATACGACGCATGTCTTCTGCTACCCGAGCTGCGGGCACGGCCAGCTCATCACCGACCGGCACCGTGTCCTGTTCCACTCCGAGTCCGAGGCCCGCGCTGCGGGATACCGACCCTGCCGCTCGTGCCGCCCCGTACTCGAAGCGTAAGCTCGCCACCGCTCCCGGCTCGTGCTCATCGTCGTAAATCCGCTGGACCCCACACGCCGGTTACGCCGTCCGTCACATCGAAGAGAAAGAGCCGGTGACCATCCGGCGACCAGCGCAGCACGTTATTGACGCCCAGCAAGGCCTGATCAGAGGTAATCGGCAGCGGCGACGCCAGGCGCTTGCCCGTGCGGCAGTCGTACAGTCGCACGGAGGGCAACACTCCGTCGTCAGGGACGAATGCCGCAAGTGTTTGCCCGTCGGGACTCCATGCTACCGACATGCCACGTGGATCGAAGCGCGGCCCGATATCGGTAAGCAGCGCACGTAGAGCGGCATCGCGGAGCGGCAACTGCGGCGTCGTGTCGAGGGCAAAGAGCGCGCGGATCGACGAGTCGAGCGCTGGCGCACCACTCAGCGCGAGCACGCCTCTGCCACCAATACCATCCTGCACCACGGTCCCACGTGGCGAGACCGCCAGCACCGACGTCGTGTAAGTAAACACACCGCGAAGGTACTCGCCACTCAGATATTCGCCATTGATAGTGTTCGTGCGAGCGACCGGCTCAATCGTGCCTGCCTGCCAGGGAGTGAACGTGGCTCCGCCCCCGGGCTGGCCCACTGCTTCCACTAGCCCGCGCGCCGAGACTGGGAGCACGCTAAGGTCACCGGAGGACACAAGCGTGCCCTGATCGGTCCACATGTAGCGAACCGGCAGCTCGGCTCGTGTCTGTGTCGTATCGAGCGCCGTCAGGACGTTGCCGGTGACGGACCAGCGCGCTGCGAACGTGCCGTATGCGGGCGCGAGCGCTAGCGCGGTACGTCCGGAACGACCATCGAGCGGGAGCAACGCCATGCCGTCGAGTTGTGTGGGCACCGCGCCCGGCAAGAGCGCTAGCGGGAGATCTTCGGTGGAGAAGCTCACCGCCAGAGAGCGACCATCGGGAGTCCATGCCACGTGCCGGTATTGCACGCTCGGCGACTCACTCGGCACCTGCGAGGCGAGCGTATCGGTGTGTACGTATGTGGTGAGCGCCTTCAGCACAGTGTCGTCGGGGTGCAGCGTCTTGATGAGCCTGCCATCCAACGCATCGTAGATCACCAGCGCACTCGGCAATGGCAACGTGTTGTAGTACGAGCAGTACTGATCCACGTAGCCCAGCAGCGCGAGGCGGCGCCCATCCGGCGACCACGCGGCATCCACCAGGCACGTGATGCCATCACCCGCGCGTACCAGCGCGAGCGGTCCGGTGCCGGAGGGGGAGCGCGCGCTTTTCGTGCGAAATGGCAGCTCGATATGCAGCGACGCCAAGAGCATGCTCAGCGCGACGACCACCACAAGCAGCGTCCCTCCCGCGCGCACGAGGCGGCCAAGCCGCGAGTGCCGGCGCGCATACAGCGGCTCCGACCGCACGGCCCATCCGCCGGGGCGTCCTTCGCGCAGGTCGCTGACCTCCGCCACGAACGGAGCGTCCTCGCTCTCGTCGTCGTCGTCTGGTGGGAAGGCAGAGGACATCCTTCGTGCTCCTCCTCCCGTCGCTGTGCCTGAGGAGAGAGGCTCCCTCTACGCGCCCTGTCGCTCGTCGGAGCAGCCACCGCCACTCACTTGGCCGTGGCGGAGCGCTGTCGCTCGCGGAACCGGCGCACTTTGATCAGATTGCCGCATTCGGGCTCACACCACCGGCGTGTACGACTCTTGCTCTCGTCATAAAACACCCAGCGGCAGTCCGCATTCTCGCAAATCTTCAGACGCTGTGTATCGCCATGGCTGAGCATCTCTACGAACGACGCCACGATCTCCCCTCGCACCCACGCCCACGTACGTTGCAGCGGAGTCAGGCCCAACTGGAGTGTATCTGGCCCGCCAGAGAGACGGCGCACGAGTGGCGCGGTGGCGAGCGTCTCATCAAGCGCCCGCAGGTCGGCGGCGTCAAGCGTCTGACCCGCTTCCAGCGTCTCCACCATACGCCGCAGACGCGTCCGCAGCGCGCCGAGCTCGGCGCGCTCGGCTACGCTTAGCTCGGCCTCGCTGCCCAGCCCCCAACGCGTAAGGAACTGACGTACCCATGCGCCGTCCTCCAGACGGTCCTCTGAGTGCCCTGTGCCGCGATAGTCGTGCCAGTCGCTATTGAGAAAATCGAGAAACATCGCGTCCATCGCTGTAACTCTCCGTAACCCTTGAAGAACCCATTGACTATTACACCGCTCTCAGGTACTGTATATCACGTAATAGTCAATTTGCACTTCGTCAGTTACAGACATCGTCCCACAGGGAGCGCTACTCCTCGCAGGGAAGCTGAGGCGCGGCATGCGAGAGCAATCGGAGAGTCTCTGGCGCTACCACGACTTCAGGACACTCTGGGTCGGCGAGTCCATATCGGCAGTCGGCTCGCAGGTCACGCTGTTCGCGCTGCCCCTAGCGGCGGTGGTGACGCTGCATGCCACCGCCGCCGATGTTGGTCTTCTGAACGCGGCCAGTTTCGCGCCGTTCTTGCTTTTCACACTCGGCGCGGGCGTCTGGGTCGACCGGCATCGGCGGCGGCCTGTCCTGATCGCGGCGGACCTCGGCCGGGCGGCACTGCTGGCACTTATCCCGCTGCTGGCGGCGCTGGGTGCGCTGCGCATGGCCGACCTGTACGTCATCGCCTTCCTCACGGGAATCCTGACAGTGTTCTTTCATCTGGCCTACCAGTCGTATCTTCCCGCGCTGCTCCCACGCACTCAACTGCCCGATGGCAACGGCAAGCTCTTCGCGAGCGAGTCCGCCGCCGCGATTGGCGGACCCGGGCTCGGCGGCCTGCTCGTGCAGCTCGTGACGGCACCGTTCGCGCTTGTTGTGGATATCTTCTCGTTCGTCGTCTCGGCCGTGGCTATGTGGCGCATCCGCGCGGCTGAGCCTGTACCTCGTCCACCCGCGTACGCTGGCAGTGTGCTGCGCGAGATTCGCGACGGGCTGCGCTTCACGTTCGCCAACCCATTTCTGCGCGCCTTCGCGGGAGATGCCGCAACCTATAATGCCTTCGAGCAGGTGATCCAATCGGTGCTCGTGTTGTATGCCGTGCGCACGCTGGGAATGTCACCAGGTCTGCTCGGCCTGCTGCTGGCGATTGGCAGTGCCGGCGGACTGCTCGGCGCGCTCACAACCAATGTGGTCGCGCGTCGGATCGGCGTCGGGCCGACGGTCGTCGTAGGGTCGCTGATAAGCGGCGTCGCCCCGCTCGGTGTGCCGCTCGCGTCAGGATCTCCGACGATCGTCGCGGTCGTGTTCGGCTTTTCATTCTTCGCCGCCGGAGTCGGTGTCACGGCGTGCAACGTCCACGTGGTGAGCCTGCGACAGGCGCTGACACCCGACACGCTGCTCGGCCGGATGCACGCCAGCTACCGCACGATCACATATGGCGCCATTCCCTTTGGCGCGTTGCTGGGCGGCGCACTGGGCTCGACACTCGGCCCGCACGCGACCCTGATTGTCGGGAGTTGCGGCCTCTGCACCTCCACGTTCTGGCTCTTCTTCTCGCCGGTTCGCCGCCAGCGCACCCTGCCGTCGCAGCCTCGCCAGACCACTACGCCCGACACCCTCGGCGCATCAACGCTTGACCATGAGTCGCCCACAGCGGACCGGCCCGAGCCAGTGGCGTCGTGATACCTGAGCCGCCTGCCTTGTTTAACTGCAGCCAGCTAACATCTCGACGTAATCCAAGGGACCTCAGAGCCATGCAGCTAAGTCGATGGTACCCGGCACCCGCACACAAGATGGCGTGTACACAAGGAGTCATGTACAGTGCCCTTCGTGCTGCGTTGCTCCACGCCGCGGCGAGCGGATCGCCACGCGAGACGCGGGCAGCACGACGGGAATCGCTTGGGTGAAGTGCGGAAGCAGGAGGTGCTTTCGCCAGTGCGGGGACGCGCGGGAGGCGCTGTCCTCGAGGAGGGCAAACAATCGCGGTTTCGCAGCCGCGACGCTCTGGAGCATGACCGCTCTAGAGCAGTGGTATCTGGGAGGACCCTGTTTCGTGATTCAAACTGTTGGCACACTTCGTAAGTCACTGAGCTCGTCTGCTGTGCGCTCCGCACTGGCGATGACTAGCATCCTCGGCGTCGCGGCGGTCGCGGTCGTCGCGGGCACCACGCATCAAAACGCCCACGCGTCGGGCGGACTGTACTATCAGCGCGGCGCCTACGTCGACGCTGGATGGCTCTGCTACGGCTGGAGCAATGGCACCTATCACTGCACGCAGCACTGGCACCGCAATGGCTCCGGCGCGCTCGTCTCCGACAACCCCTCGTGGGTTCCCGTCTTTGGTGGCGCGAGCAACAATGCCAGCGGAAGCGCCCCCGTCACGCTCGCCGCGGGCGGACACACCAGCCCTGTCGGCGCGGTGCAGGCGTCGAGCACGTCGGGTGAGCCGTGCCAGTCGGGCCAATACTTCAACGGCACGCCATCACAGTGGCAGGTTCCTCCGAGCTGCTACGGCAACGTCTATACGCCGAACCCTGCCAACTACGTGTATCGCTCCGGCTTCGGGTGGTGCAACTGGTGGCCTGAGGTGATGAACCCGAGCCGGCCCGACCTGCTGTGGGGCAATTATCCGCGCGGAACCACGCCGCGTCCGGGCGCCACGGTCGTGTTCGCGCCGGGCGTGCAGGGAGCCTCGAACGCCGGTCACTACGCGCGTGTCGTGGCGATCGCTCCCGGGGGGTACTGGATGCTCGTCAGCGAGATGAACTTCACGTGGCGCGGCGCTGGCTTCGGCAAGATCAGCTATCGCTACGTTCACACTGGCCCTGGCATCAGCTTCATCTACTAGCTGGACGGACCTCTCCGTCCCTCGGTACGCGGAGTGGCCGGCCAGGACGCCGCCAACTGACTCCACGACGAACCGAGTACCTTGCATGTCCCGTCACCCTGATTGCCGGAGGATCGCAACCCGCGGATACCTCTGGTAGCCTGAACGAGCGTCTGTACGGCTTCGGCCGTGCCGGCGCTCTTCGTGTATCCCCGCCCTGATACGGCGGTTCCTGTCCTACACCGCGATAGTGTGCGGCCGCGTGCGTCGATGCCCCGCACGCCTGAGATACACGACATAATATTACGCCGTATTTGGCCTGTATCCTAGTACTTTATGGCTAATTTGTCCCCGCTACTCGGCGATCATCCGGCGTAGTTCTGCTACAGTTGGCCGCATGTCCGGACACGCGACACTCGCCCGCACCACTCGACGTCGCGAATCTGGCACACACATAGGACGAGCATGGACAAACACGTGGCGGCACTGGTCGCCGCCACCAAGTACGGGAGAGCGCTTGGATGCGCGCATCTCCCAAGGGGGGCTATCTTTCGCGGCTCCGCAGCCGCGATCGCTCTGGAGGCAAGCTCCAGGGCACGAGTCAGGAGGTTTCTCGTGCTCTCAGCGTCCCACATCCAGCGGCTCAGCCGCACGCGGTTCCTGCTTCATCTCGCGTTCGCCCTCCTCGGAGTGGCGGCAATCGTGGCAGTCAGCGCCCCTTCGAACAGCGGCGATGTCGCACACGCTTCGCAGGGCTTGAGCTACGCTCCGGGCTACTCCGTCCAGCACGGTTGGCTCTGCTATGGCTGGAGCAACGGCGCGTATCACTGCACCCAGCAGTGGTTCCGCAACAGCGCGGGGCAGTTGGTTTCGGGCAATCCCGCATGGGTGCCGAACACGCAACAAACCACGGCCGCGACCGGGGGTGCGGGTGCCGCTCCGGTCGCGACACAAGGATTTACGCAGGCCGCGAACAATCGCGGCGAGCCATGCCAGTCGGGCATCTACTGGAACGGTGTACCGTCTTCCTGGGTGGTGCCGGCGAGCTGCTACGGCAACACGTACGCGATCAACCCCGCCAACTACGTGTACCGCCCGTACTTCGGCATGTGCAATTGGTGGCCCGAGGTGATGAATCCAGGCGTGGCCAACCCGGTCTACGGCAACTGGCCACGAAGCTGGTCGCCCATCGTCGGCTCGACCGTCGCGTTCGCTCCCGGTGTGCAGGGCGCGGGGGGCACGGGTCACTACGGGCGTGTCATCGCGATCTACCCAGGCGGCTACTGGTTCCTCATCAGCGAGATGGACTTCTACTTCGACGGCGGCGGATGGGGCCGGGTGAGCTACCGCTACGCGCACACCAGTCCAGGGGTCAGCTTCATCTACTACCCCTAAGCTCCGTCATCCGGTGAACCGAGCGCGCCTAGTACGCGCTCACGGCTCTCGCTCGTCGTCCGTTCACACACAGCATGCACCCGTCGGGAACATATCCCCGACGGGTGCATGCTTCATCGCTCGGACCAGCAACGCGCTTGCGGCGAGCCCGCCTCCGGCCAGCATTAGTGGAGAATGATAGCCAGAATAGTGATCGCGGCGAAGGCATTGTTCAGCGCGTGGACGGCCATCCCCGGCCAGATCGACCCTAGCCGCCAGCGCATGACGGCGAGCACGATGCCGATCACAAAGAGCAACACGAACGAGCCGATGTCGCCGTGCGCGACGGCAAACAACAGTGCCGAGACGAGCACGGCCTGCCACACGCGCATGCCACGTAACAATCCGCCGAAGAGGTAGCCCCGGAAGAAGATTTCCTCGCAGAACGGTGCGACCAGTACGGCACCGGCGAGGGTGGCGATGGTCGTCAGCGGCGCGACACGCGCTTCCTGCATGAGCACATCGGCGTTGGTCTGCAACGGTAGATGAAAGACCTGTATCGCGACGCCGTAGAGCACGCTCGCGACCAACACCGTCACGACCGCAAGGACGATCGTGCCGATCGACGGCAGGAGACGGGCCGTCCGTATGCCCAGCGCGCGCAGTCCGTCACGCGCCGTGACGCCGGGCGGGCGGCGAAACAGCGCGTAATACGCTGGCGCTACCAGGAAGAACCCCTCGACGACGACGGAGATCACCAGGCTGATGACCGCGCCAATCGCGTCCACGGCGCGGGGCAGCGGATGTGTGACAGCTGTCTGCGGTGACACAAACTGGGTGAGGACCAGGATTGCCACCCAAGGCACGAGCGTTATAGCCGCGCCGAGCAGCGTCTGCCGAAACGTCCAGGGGACGACGCCGACCGCGCCGAACTTCGGCGGCACCGGCTGCATGGGCTGCAGAGGCGGATACTGAGTCGCGTATGGCTGCGGGTAGCCCGGCGCGGGATACCCACCGTACGGCGCAGGCGGCGGATAAGGCGCATAGCCAGGCGCCTGTGGATACGGATTCGGATACGGTCCCTGAGGAGAATTGCCATACATGGAACCGTGCGCCTGTCCATACGGGGGATATCCGATGCCCGAGTACGGCGCGTCGATGTGTCCCGCGGACCCGCTCGTGCTCTGCTCCGCGCCCTCGGCGTCCGGCCCATTGTCAGAAGATGCCACGTCGTCTATCCTTCACCGTTCATCGCGCGTAGTGTCGGTCTGTATGTTGTCTCAACAACCTAGTATACGCGCTTCCCTCTGGCAAGTTACGGACCGGAAGCGCACAATATTCCGTCATGACTACGGACGTTTGTTAGGAGCGCACGCGACGCGTGCCGTCCCTCCGCAGTGCTCGCGCCTGTCGCGTTCGGCCTTGCGACCTCATCTGGTGGACCTTATAATAGAGCCATGTGGCGGCAGGTGCGAGCGGACGTGAGGAGCTCACATGAGGCTGCATGGCACTTCCCAGCGAAGACCGACCCATCGGAGAGGCACGGATCAGGGTGGATTTTGGCTTGCACGAGCACCCAAGCGAGAGCATGAACTGGAGGCGGCACGCACGCGGCTGCCCGTATTATCGGGAGCGCTGGTTTCCGGAGAGCGATACGGCAGCGGGCGAGCCGATGTATCAGGTATTCTGTGCGCTGAATACGCCTCCTGAGACCCAGGAAGAGCAGGAGCGCTGCCTCACGAGCAAGACCCGTTGCTGGCGACTCGCGGACGCGAAACGGAAATCCTCCCCCGGTGTCGACATCCCTCTCTCCAACGTGAAACGACGCCAGCCCGCGTAAGATCTTCCCCCTCCACTCCGACGCGCAACCTCCCGCGCCCCCATCACCGAGAGAGCCTAACCCCTACCTGAGGGAAGTGGCCGCAGAAGTACAGCTACCGCTTTTCAGCACGCATTGCCGCACCCGCACGTCTTCTGTTGCACACTGACACGACAGTGAGCCGCAGAAAGGCCGAACGCGGCTACTCATGCCCCATCCGTCGGCGCTTCATGGGGCCGCGAGGGGAACCCTGCCCGCACCATGACAACTAGTGCAACGGCGAAACCATTCCCGCCATCCGCGCCGTTGCCCGCCTCAGAGCCCCTCCCGTCTCAGGGGAGGGGGTTGAGGGAGAGGCCTGCCCCTTACTCGCCGAGAACCCAGCGGTCGACCGCGCGCTCATAGCTGACGAGCTCGTCGGGCGAGAAGAAGATGCCCAGCTCGCGCTCAGCCGATGCGGGACTATCGGAGCCATGCACGATGTTCATGCCGATGTCGAGGCCGTAATCGCCGCGGATCGTACCTGGCGTCGCCGTCTTGGGGTTGGTCGCGCCGATGAGTGTGCGGGTGACGGCGACCGCATCGGGACCCTCCAGCGCGCCGACAATCACCGGGCTGGAGGTGATGTGCCCAACGAGCCCCTCATAGAAGGGCTTGCCCTCGTGCTCCGCATAGTGCCGTTCGGCCTGCGCGCGCGGGATCTGCAACAGTTTGAGGCCCACGACCTTGAGGCCCTTGGCCTCGAACCGCGACAACACGGTGCCGATAAGCCCGCGCTGCACGCCCTCTGGCTTTACGATGATAAGAGTGCGCTCCACGATCGTCTGCTCCTTATACGGGTGATACATGCGGATATGTCTGGTGATACGCCTCCTCAGGCGGCACACGAGTCCGCCACCGCGAAGGCGTCGGCATCGCCGCTAGTAGGTGGGGATGTGCTGGGCAAGATGTTGGCTCGCCTGCAGCGTCTCGATGCGGATGCGCCCGAGGTTGGCCTGCGCCACGCAGCGTACCACGAGCAGCAGGTCACCGCCATCGGTGACCTGCACCGTGCCCGCGCCCAGCTCGAAGATCGCGTGTCGTACGCTCCCCATCTCAAGCTGCTCGATATAGCGTCCGGCGGCATCATACGCGGCAGCCGCCATCGCGCCGAGCAGTTCTTCGTCGTCACCGCCGATGGTGCTCGCGATGACGAGTCCATCCTTGCCGACGAGCAGGGCGCCGGTCACGCCGTCGATGGCCATCAGGCGTTGCAAGATCGTTTCCATCCCCATCCTCTTCCGACATCCGCAGCATCGTGTACTCTTGTTGGTGCTCTTGGGAGTGCTTTTCGATTATTGCTCCTGCGCTTGCGTCAGGGCAACGGCGCGATTGTATGATTCCAGTGCGCCGAGGTAGTCGCCTTGGCGGATGCGCGCGTCGCCCAGGAGCCGGTGCAACTCGGGGTGCTCGGCGTGCTCCGAGAGCGCCTCGGAAATATCGGAGAGCACGTCGGGCAACAAGTCGGGTGCGTGCCGCAGCAGCGAGCGATACTCGCCAATCGCGGTGTCGAGCTGGCCATTCTCGCGCTTCGTCCGCGCCCAGGCCAGTCGGCCAGGGTGATCCTCGGCTGGCGGGCGGTCGTCGGGCGCGACGAACAGCGACGCGTCCGGCCCTGCTCCCGCCAACGATGCGGCGAGCGCTTGCGCGCGGATTCCGCTGGCATCACTCGACGGTAGACTCTCCGTTCCACCGCTCGGGGGAGTCTCCGGCGCGAGCGACGCGAGCATGCCAGACTGTGGCTCGACGCGAATGAATCCCGACGACGCGAACTGCTGCTCCAACGCTTCGAGCGTCAGAGGTTGCGGCGCAGGCTCGGCATCCTGGGCTTCCGCGACATCAAGATGGCGCTCGTGCTCCTCAGTCGACTCAGGACTCACTGCGAACGCTTCGTCCACCGAGGCGGCCTCACGCGAGCCGGTCGCGTACTCCGCTAGCTCTGCCTGAGAGGTGCTCTCGGGCGCCCAACCCGCCTCCAGGGCAGCCGACTCTGACCAGAGCGGAAGGCGCCCCGGAGGCATAGAGCCGTCGTCGCCTTCAGACACTTCGACGGGTGATGCTGGTCGTCGTAGTTGGGCAGTCGGCTCGCTCGGCTCGATGTCTCTGGGATGCGTCTGCGCTGGATCACGTCCACCCTCGAACGTATCGGTGGCTGAGACGAGCGCGCCTTCGACGATATGGCGGCTGGTGGTGTCAGGATCGAGCTCGGCGAACATCGAGCGCAGCGCTTCGGACGAGTGCGCGGGCTGCGGTGCCGTCGGGCGGGTCCAGGCCTCCGTCTGTAGGCCGCCAGTTGGCGCGCCGCCGAAGATGATGCTCTGCGCCTCATCGAATCCGCCGAGTCGGCCGCCCGTCATGGGCGCGGATTGCATGCCGCCGTCGAGCACCTGCGCGCCCTGCGCCTGCAGCCAGTGGACCCAGTTGATGGCGGCGCGGGACTCGGTATCTTCGAGATTTCCGCTCTGTGCCATCAGCGCGGGAGGAACAAAGGGCGTTGCGGTCTGCGCCGAACGCGCAAACGGCTCCACGCGAGGCGCCTCTGGTCGCGCGACCGCCGGGGAGCCTGCCTCCATCGCAGGCAGGCGTCCCGTCTCCTCGTCCGGCCCCCAGATCATGTACTCCGTTTCAGAGAAGATGTCGTGGAAGTTGGGCGGCAGATTCTGTCCCGAATCCGCCTGCTGCGGGAGCGGCATGCTGCTGGCGACGAGCCGGGCGGTCTCATTTTCGGGCAGCGAGAGCGGTCCGGTCGCACCCGTCCGCGCAGAGGCATTCGTGGAGAGCGGACGTGACTGCACTAGCGGACGGCTGACGCCCCGGACCCGCTGCACGTCCACAGCGGCCGCAACGGGCTGGCCCGTCGTCCGTTGAGCGTTTGCGGGTGACGGCGCCATGCCCAGCAGAAGCTGCCGCAGCGGCTCATCCTGGGTGGCGAGCCGGTCGGCAAAGAGCAGTTGCGCGATGCGCACGTCGGGGTCGAGCTCGCGGGCGCGCTGGGCGCTTCTGAGGGCATCCGCCTCACGACCGCTGTCGTGCGCGAGCACCGCGAGCAGCAGCAACGCCTTCACGCACGACGGCGTATTCGTGACGATGCGGTAGGCGCGCTCCTCGGCGTCACGCGTGCGCCCGGCGCGCCAGAGCGTCTCGGCGAGGCCGACATGCGCCTCCAAGAGATCGGGATTCTCGGCGATCAGCGCCTCCCACTCGCGAATCGCGTGCGTGAAGAGGCCGCCGCGCAGATACAGCCGCGCCAGCCCGACGCGCGTGGGCTCGTACGCTGGCTGCCCGAGATGCGCCGACAGCTCACGATACGTCGAGCGCAATACCTGATCGTCTGGGCGGATATCGCAGGCGCGGCGATACCACGCGAGCGCGGCCAGCGAATCGCCGTGCATCTGGTGAATGATCGCGCGGGCGCAGCAGGCGCGCGCATCTTCGGGGTTGCCCGCCAGTGCGCGATCGAGCGCGCCGAGGGCTTCACGCGTCTTGCGCAGGGCGAGGTAGATCTCGCCCATCGTGCGCTGCACGGCGAGTGCGCGCGGATACTGCGATTGCAGCTCCTGGCAGAGCGCCAGCGCCTGCTCTGCGTGGCCCGCGGCGATCTCCGCCTCTACCGCGCGGAGGCTCTCGCTCAACGTGGTCTGCCCCATCTGCCCGATCTCCCGTCCTCGCGTGCCCGCTGGTGGTCTATGAGGTCGTCTGTCTCGCCGCGCCCAGACGAGGAGCAACCAGGCACGAGCCTTCCTTTCGCCATTATGGCGTGCCGCCGGAAGAGCGTCAAGCGCGGTAGCCAGAGCGCCGAGGCCAGTCTCGCGCGTGCTGTCTCGCCCGGCCGCAGGTGGCGCGCGACTTGCCACTAAGGTATACTTAGGGAAGTGTGTCGCTCCGCGACCGGCAATTCTACGTACAACCACAACGGGGGACTAGCATGCGAGCGCTATCCATCCGGGGGCCGGAGGACCTGGCCCTCAGAGGAGGAGTGGCGGCGGCCGGCGAGGGCCGCTGGCCACGCATTTGTGAAAGACCACTCGGCACCGGCGCGATGAGGGCGAGGTGTGCTGGTGGACTTTAGAGTCGCGATGATCAGCCTGCATACTTCACCTCTCGCGTTCCTCGGGCGCACGCGCGACGCGGGCGGTATGAACGTCTACGTGCGTGAGCTTGCCCGTGAGCTTGGCCGTGAGCTTGGCCGTACGCACATTTCCGTCGATATCTTCACCCGCCAGGCGCGAGCCGATGTCGCGCCGATCGAGCAGATCGCCGAATCCGTCCGCCTAATCCACATTCCCGCAGGACCCGCGGTTGCCCTGCCCCCGACCGAGCTCTACCCCTACGTCGGCGAGTTTACGCGACGGGTCGCGCATGTCGCCGAGCACAGCGACCATGGCTACGACCTGGTGCATTCGCACTACTGGCTCTCCGCTGTCGCGGGCATGTCCCTCGCCCACGACTGGGATGTGCCGCACGTCACGATGTATCACACCGTCGAGCGACTGAAGGGCCCGCAGCAGGGCGCGCCGGCAGATGTGAGCGCGGCAGCCGCCGTCCGCATCGAACAGGAAGCCCGCATCGCCTGCGAGGCCGACGCGATCATCGTCTCCACCGACCACGAGGCTGAGAACCTTCGCCGCCTCTTCGGTTTGCCGCCCTCCACCTTTCATGTCATTCCCTGCGGCGTGGACCTGCACACTTTCCGTGAGGCATTGCCGGCCGAGCGCCACGCCGCGCACCGCGCGCTCTCGCCCGACGGCACACCGGTGCTTCTGTTCGTAGGCCGACTCGACCCGATCAAAGGCATCGACTTGCTGCTCGACTCCGTCGCGGCCATGCGCACTCAGGCCCGGCTCGTCGTCATCGGCGGCAATCCGGACGGCGATCCCGAGGTTGATAGGCTCCGCGCGCAAGCCGACGCGCTGGGCATCGGCGAGCGGGTGCTATTCCCCGGCGCAGTCGCGCAGCGAGAGTTGCCGTTCTATTATGCCGGGTCAGATGCGGTGGTGGTCACGTCACGCTACGAGAGCTTCGGTCTGGTCGCGGCGGAGGCGCTGGCATGCGGCACTCCCGTCGTCGCCTCACAGGCGGGCGGCTTGCCCAGCATCGTGCGCGACGGCGAGAATGGCCTGCTGGTGCGCTGGCGGTGCCCTGGCGCCTTCGCCGAGCGGCTCGACGAGCTACTGACCGACCGCGATCTCGCCGCGCGGCTCGCCGCCCAAGCGCGTCCCTCCATCGAACGACTGGGCTGGGAGCGCATCGGCAACCGCGTGCGCGCACTCTACTCCGAGCTGGCATGCCAGCCACGCCTCCTCGCCGCGGGTGGCTGCTCGTAGCCGGCCGGGCTATCCTCTGGCCATCCCCACCCACGATATCCTCTGGTCAGCGCCCCCTTCCTTTGAGGGAAGGGGCAGGGGGTGAGGTCGTGCCGCCCGCCGCGCTAGATCCCTCCGACAAAGCGCCCTGGGTTGAGCAGGTGCTTGGGATCGAAGCGGCGCTTGACCTCGCGCATCAGGTCGAGCGCGGAGGGATCAGCGCCCCAGAGGGCGAGGTCCGCTTTCAACTCGGGCGCGCAACTGAAGATGACGGCGTTGCGCCAGCGGAACGCAAGCGCCGTGTGGATGCGCCGTAGCGCCTCACCGAACTCCACCGTCGCCGCATCGGTGGCCTCCGCACTCTCCGGCGAGCGCAGGCGCAGCCAGCACGACCCCGCTATGGCATCGGCGAGCCAGAGCAGGTCCAGCGCGTGTTCGTCGGCGAGCGCCTGCGCCGTGGAGAGCACGACCTCACACTCCATCGGCAACGCCGAGACCCGGATGAGCGCCTCCGGTTTCGTCGGCGACCGCATCTGCAGCGCATCGTCGGCTTCGGACCAGAACTCCTGCTGGGCGCTGTCGGCGAGCAACTCGGAGGCGATCACGTGGCTCGCCATCAGCAGGTCGCGCGCGTCCGCCACCGCGCGGCGCACGGCAGCACTCTCGCCCGGAAAGCGCGCCGCCAGCAGCACGACCTGGCGCGCCGTCGGCGCCCGCACCGCCAGCGGCTGGAGCGCGCCAGCGTGCAGCACCGTCAGCGCGGCAGGTCGCAGGGCAAGCGCATCGAGCTGACGCGCGGCGGCGAGCGCATCGGCGGGCGTGGAATAGATACACACCAGCGTCTGTTCGGTCTCGGGCAGCGGCACCAGCTTGAGGCTCGCCTCCACGATCACGGCGAGGGTGCCGAGCGAGCCGAGATAGAGCTTGGTCATGTCGTACCCGGTGACATTCTTGACCACACGCCCGCCCGCTTTGAGCAGCGTGCCGGTCGCGTCCGCCACCCGCAGGCCGAGCGTCAGGTCGCGGGGCGCACCGTAGCGGCCACGACGCAATCCGGCGAGACTGGTGGCGAGTGTGCCACCAACTGTAGCAAGGGCTGGCAGGGGGACATCCAGCGGCAACATCTGCCCGCTCGCCGCAAGGGTTGAGCGCAGCGCGGCATGTGAGATGCCCGCCTCCACCGTCACCGTCAGGTCCGCCGGATCGTAGGCCACCACGCGATTAAGCCGCTCCAGACTGAGCGCGAGATCGCATCTGCTGGGAGGATACCCGATCGACTGGCGGGTGCCATTCCCCCACGGAACGACCGTCGCCTCAACCTCGGCGGCGCGGGCCAGCACTTCGGCAACCTGCTCCGCGTCGGCGGGTCGCACGACGACAGCGGGCACATGCTCCTGCACCGTGTACTCCGCGCAGCGCTCGCCGGTCAGCACGGAGTCCTCGCCAAGCGTGGTGGAGAGCGTGGCGGCGAGACGGGCCAGCGCCTCATGTCGCTCTGGCGTGCGTCCCGCGTCGTCGTGTGCCTGGCTGTTCCCCGTCACCGGCCTCTTCCTCTCCCTCCGTGCGCCTGTATACGAAACGACGACCGCTCCCGGTACTGTACCGCGCCAGCCAAAGGTACGCTACCCAGCACGCGTTCTACCTGTCAGATACTGTTTCGGCTTATAATCTCTATTAGCAGACAGCGAGAATAGGCGAACGGTCGTCCTCCAGACGTGAGATGTGCCGCGGCGCCTGAAATATTCAGCATTGGCGGTAAATGGGAGGACCAATTCAACTGGGCGCTTGTCGCGAAGAAGAGGTATGATACAATATGCCTTGGTTTAGTGAGATGCCCTGGCGATGTGCTGGCGCCAGAGCGCACCGCGATAGACTTCAGACTTCCGCTCGGCCGCGCTACCCTCTGCTCGCTCGACTGTGTTGTGTGCGCCGGTCCGTTGCGCGAAGCAGCGATAATGGACTCCGTAGGTGGGGGAATTAGAGGATGATGGAGCAGCAGCAGGGGCAGATCCTCGGCGGCGATTTAGAGACGCTCGGCCTGCAGGCCACCCTCAAGATGCTGTCACTCGGAGGCAAAACCGGCATCCTCAGCGTGACTTCAGGCCAGGAACGCATGAAGATCTCGCTCAAAGAAGGCAGCATCCTCTCGCTGGAAGAACCCGGCGTTCAACCACCTGACATCGTGGAGATTTTCCGGCTGCTGCTGCGCATCCAGCGCGAAGATGCCGCGCGCCTGCGTCAGATGGCAGGCAACAGCCCCCTCACCGCGATGGCCATTCTCTCCGACTGGGGCGTCATCTCAGCCGACGAAGTGCAGAAGCGTGTCGAGTTCGGCATCGTCCAGGCGCTGAGCCGTGCGGTCCGCTGGGAGCGCGGGCGGTTCGAGTTCCATCGCGATATCGCGCCGATCCAGTCGCGCCTCGCGACGCATAAGCCGCTCAACGTCGATCACGTGTTGCTCGAAGCGTTGCGTCTGGCGGACGAGCGCGAGCACTCAGGCACGCTCAACCTCTCGCGTAACACGGTCGCCCGATGGATGCCGACCTTCAGCGGCGACGTACGCCAGCTCGGACTCTCCACCGACGATGTCAGCGTGCTGTGCCTGGCCAACGGTCAACTCCCGCTCTACGCCGTCGCGTACGGCCTGATGATCCCCGAAGCGCGCGTCTCGGCGATTCTGCACAATCTGCTCAACCTTGGTCTGATCGAGCTGGTGGACGCGCGGCTCGAAGCCGAGCTCGAGCGCAGTCTGATGAATCTGCTCACGCAAGGACAGCACGCACTCTCGCAAGGCGGGCGCGCCACCCCCGAACAGCGCATGATGATTCTGGTACGCGCGATGGGCACCTGCACCAACGGCTTACTCGCGCATCACGCGATGTACGCCCGCAAGATGCGTGGTCGCGGCGAAGTGCCCCACGAAGAAGCCGCGCGCTATATCGAGTCGCAGTTCCGCCCCCTGCTCTACCGCATGCAGCAGCAGTATCCGCGCATGGACGAAATCGTGCGCTTCGAGCGCGGTCAGCTCGTCTACGATGATCTGGAGTCTCTCGACCGCGTCGTGCGCGGCCAAGAACTCTCGGACTGCTACTGGGACGCGGTGCAGCTGTTCTATCAGCTTCTGCGACTGGTGCTCGATCGCATCGTCGCGGACGAAGCGGGTCAGACGCGCATTGGGCGCCAGTTCGCTGACCTGTGGGCCGCCTTCTTGCGAGAGGTCGACGAAGAAATCCGCCGGCTTGCGGGCAGGCGCGCGGCGCTGCGCGCATGAGTCATCTGGGGAGTACGCGAGGACGCGAAGTTTCGCCGGGCGACATTCTGGGGATAGTGTGGGTGCGGGTCGGTCTGGCATGTTGCTGGGAGGAAGTGGCACGTGGATGAGCCGGTAGTGCTGGTCGTGGATGATAGCCCGACGGTCCGCAAGATCGTTCAATTAACACTGCAGCGAGAGCATATTCGCGTCGTCACGGCAGGCGACGGACTGAGCGCACTGGCATGCGTCGGCGATGAGCAACCAGACCTCATTTTACTCGACATCATGCTCCCTCGAATGGATGGCTATAACATCTGCCAGATCATTCGGCGCAACATGGCGTTTCGCGAGCTGCCGATCATCATGCTGAGCGGCAAAGACGGGCTGTTTGACAAAATGCGCGGGAAACTCGCGGGTTCGACCGAATATATAACTAAGCCGTTCGACTCGACGGAGCTCGTTCACACGGTCAAGCGCTATCTCGATACGCCTGCCGTGCGCGAGCGCGCGACACGACGCGGCGGACAGCAGCCACGGCTGCGCCGCAGGATGTAGCACAGCGGACGAGACGTAGGATATTCCACCGCTCGTTGTCTATAGTCTTGGCGCGACAAGACACGAAGGGCACGCCTTGACGACGGAGATGAGGCGAGGACAAGGGAGCGACCGAGATGCTAGCGCCAAAGGTTCTGGTGGTTGACGATAGTTGGACGGACCTCACGCTCATGGCGACTCCGCTGCGTGAGAGCGGCTTCGAGGTCGTGACGGCGGTGGACGGCGAGGAGGCCCTGGAGAAGGTCATCCGGGAGCAGCCGCAGTGCGTGCTGCTGGATATCGTCTTGCCGAAGCAAAACGGCTTCCAGGTCTGCCGCCGCCTCAAGTCGATGGACCAGAGCAGACACATTCCCGTTATTCTCATCAGCCAGAAGAACACGCCGCTGGACCGGCGATGGGGCCTGCAACAGGGCGCTGACCTGTATCTGACGAAGCCGTTCAGCCGTGACGAGCTGCTTTCCAGCGTTCGCAGTGTCACCGGCTTCGGCGTCTAACACACAGGCACCGGGGAAACGCACGCGTCGAGAGCGGCGTGGCCCCGAACCGGCACACGCGAGCTGAGCATTAGGAGGAGTGCATGCGGAGTCCGTTCAGGTTTGCCTCGTCGCCTTGTCATGCATCCTCGGACAACGGAGGGGGCTACGGCAACGCCGGGAACGCGCTAGAGCAGACCCTGCGCATGCTCGGCGACCGCGCTGGTATCCCCGGCGGCACACTCTCGCCAGACACACTCAACGAGCTCGCGCGCCGAGCGGGCGTCACCAGCCCAAGCCAGATCGCCGACCTCAGCCGCATGATGGGCGTCAATCCCGACTCACCACAGGCGCAGAAGCTGCCCCAATCGGTGCTGTTCCTCGTCGGCGACGTCGAATGCGCGCTCCCTGCGGAGACCGTGCAGGGCGTCGAGCGGGTGGGCGACGTGACGCCAGTGCCGAATACCGTCGCGTGGGTGCTGGGCGTGGTGCAGGTGTGGGGATCCATCATCTCGGTGGTCGACCTGCGCGGGTTCCTCGGCCTGCCCACGCAGCCGCTCACATCGCGCAATCGCCTGGTTGTCGTCACGCATGGTGAGATGACGATCGGCTTCGTCGTCGACGCCATCGCCGAGATGCGGCCGCTCGGCTCGCAGACGACACCGCGCGATGCCGCGCACGGCATTCCCGAGTGGATCTATCCCTTCGTCAGCGGCACGACCGAGGTTGATGGGCGCACCGTGTTGCGGCTCGATCCCGACACATTGTTGTACGCCGACAAGATGCACCGATACCGCACCGAAATGTAATGTGGTCCGTCCGGGAGGTGTATACGCCAGAGGTCATAGGCATACGTTATGGTGAATAGCGCCTGTGATAGACTCTCGTAGAGTCGTACCTTTGTGCCAGTCTTCCTGACAGTTTCCGGCGTCGTCGCCACTTGGTTCTGCTTGCCCGACAGTGTTTCGCTCGCATCTGATGCGGCAATGGCCTGGCAACGGTTTCATCCCTGGGCGTGTGGACGGGCGTGCGATCTGGATGGAGGATAGAGGAGGCCACTGTTCTCATGGACCCCAACTCCCGCTCGGGATGGTCACTCAATTCGCAATTAAACGCGCTCGCCATGAGTGCGCCTATCCTTACCGCCGTCGCCTCGATCGGCCTTGGCGCCTGGTTGATCAACCAGATTGCATCACAAGGCGGGGCAGCATCGTCTACCACACTCTGGGTCATCACGCTCGTGGTGGCCGTGCTGGCCGTCGTCGCGGTCGCCTTCGCGCAGTTTCGCATGCGTGCGCTGCTGCGGACGCGCGTCTCCGAGCTCACCGAGATCTGCCGTCAGGTGAGCATGGGTGAGCGGAACGCGCGCGCCGTCGTGCAGGGTGAGGACGAATACTCGATGCTCGCGGCCGCGCTCAACACCGTGCTCGACGGCATGCCGGCAGGCGGGCGCCCATCCCTCGCCGAGTCGCAAGAGGCCGCCGTGCTACAGGCGCAGATTGAGAAGCTGCTGCAAGAGGTCAGCGCGGTCGGCGATGGCGACCTGCGTGTGCAGGCCGAAGTGACGCCCGACACGCTGGGCGTGCTCGCCGACTCCTTCAACTACATGATCGAGGAGTTGGCGAAAGTCGTCGGACGCGTGCAGGCGACAACCCTGCAGGTGATGAACGCGACGCGCCGCCTGCTCGACCGCTCAGCCGAGGTCGCGCACGCCTCCGAGGGGCAGGCGCTGCAAATCTCGCAAACCTCCGAGGCGGTCGCCCGTCTGGCGGACTTCGTGCAACTCTCGGCGAACAACGCGCTTGCCGCGGCCGAGGCGGCGCGCGATGCGCTGCGCAACGCGCAGGGCGGTCAGCAGGCGGTCGTCCAGACCATCGATGGCATGATCCATATTCGCGAGAACGTGCAGGAAACGTCCAAGAAGATCAAGCGGCTGGGCGAGCGGTCGCAAGAGGTCGGTGAGATCGTCCGCCTGATCGAAGACATCGCCGATCAGACAAACTTGCTGGCGCTCAACGCGGCCATCCAGTCGGCGATGGCGGGCGAGCACGGCCGTGGTTTCGCGGTCGTCGCCGATGAGATTCGCGTGCTGGCCGAGCGCGTGACGGAGGCGACCAAGAAGATCGCCACGATCGTGAAGAGCATCCAGGGCGACACCTACGAAGCGGTCGTCGCTATGGAAGAGAGCACGCAAGAAGTGGTGAACGGCTCCCGTCTGGCCGACGAAGCCGGCCGCTCGCTGCAGAGCATCTACTCCGCCGTGGACCGGCAGGCGCAGATGATCAGCGACATTGCCCGCGCGGCAGGTGAGCGCAAGCAGACCGCCGAGGCCGTCTCCGCCGCGATGCAACAGATCGCCGACATCACGCGCCAGACCAGCTCCGCCACGCAAGACACCACCACCAGCGTCAGCTACCTCGCCGAGCTGGCCGAACAGCTCCGCGCGTCGGTGGCGACGTTCCGCCTGCCCGACCAGATCGCGGAGGCCGCGGGACTGCTGCCTCCGGCTGGTGGCACCACAAACTATCCTGGCGCGATGGGCGCGCCGCTATCGGGCGCCATGCAACTGCCCAGCCTCGAAGCGGGCGACTGGGGCGGAGACGGCATGCCGCTTCCGGCGCTGGCACCGCGCTTGCCCGCCCCCGCGAACATGGGTGGATACGACTACAACAGCTACGACGGGTACGGCTCGACTGGCGGGTACGACCCGCAGGCGAACTACGGCGCGACCGGGACGTATGATGGCTTCACCGGGGGCTACGACGGCGCCCAGGGCGGCTACGGCGCGTTTGGCGCTGGCGCGGCGCCGCAGATGCCGCCATTCCCGCAAGAGCCCGCGCCACAGACCGACTATAGCGAGCAGCCGTTTACATCCGGCCCGCTCGGCAAGCCACCATTCCCGACCGGCAGCTATTAGCGGACGAGCACGTGCGACGACGAGCGCCGGGGCGCCAAGATGATGGGTGCGGAAAGCATGGCCGATAACTTCGATAAGTCAGCTATTCTCGAGAGCTTCCTCGACGAGGTGCATGCCTACATGCCCGACATCGAGGCCAATCTCGATCGGCTCCAGCAGTCGCCGGACGATACCGAGGCGCTGGAGGAAACGTACAGGCTCACGCACACCATCGGCGGCTCCGCGGCCATGATGGAGTTTAGCGCCCTCTCGAAGGTCGCACAGGGGATGGAAGAGATCCTCGGCGATACGCTCGACCGCCATGCTTCGCTCGAAGGCCCTACGCTCGCGCTGCTCCGTCGCTCGTATACCCGGCTGACCCGGCTGGTGGAGCACGTCCGCACCGGCGAAGACGACACCCCCATCCTCGAAGACGACGAGCGCGACCGTGGCACATGGCGAGGCGACGGCGCGCCAGGCAGCGGCACGCTCAACCTCATCTCAGGCATGCTCGGCTCCAATGGCTCGTCGCCCGCGAACGGGTTCGGCGGCTCTGATGGTATGGCGTCCTCTGGCGCGCATGCGGGAGCGGAGTCCGGCCCAGCGCAACTACCGGAGTGGCTCGCCGCATTCGCCGATCCGAACCTGGCGCAGGGAGGTGGGGCGTCGTCCGCGCCACCAACGCCGGGTCCGGCGAGTTGGAGCACCAGCGGCGTCGCTCAGTCTCCTGCGGCGTCGCACCCGTTCGCCGCCTCTAGCGCGGGTATGCCAGGGGCGCAGTCAACGCCTGGCGTGTGGCAGCAGTCCGCGCCGCAGGGTCCGGCGCCATCGGCGTCCACCGACCGCTGGGCATCGTCGGTCGCGGACATGCCCACCACGACCGGTCCATCCATCTTCGATATGCCGACGGGCGCGGTTCCGGCGATCTCGGACATGCCAACAGGTGCGAATCCCGCGATCTCGCCGCAGCGTACTGAGCGTGACGCCTTCGCCTCGTCGTCGGCCTCCACCAACCAGCTCGCTTCACAGGAAGTCCAGGGCACATGGAGCTGGTCGGGATCACACGCCGCGTCTTCGCCACAGGGAATGGCGCCGGGCACCACGCCAGCGACGAGCGCCCCAAACCAGGGCGGCACCGCCGACCCATTTGGGGCAAGCGGCTTCTCAAGCGCATTCGGCCCCGATGCAACCCGCCCCCGCTGGGAGCAGGAGACACGGCCACGCCCGCAAGGGGCCGACCCCCTCGGCTGGGCACAATCGCAGCCAGCCGCGACGCCTTATGGAACGGGTGGAACTGGAGCGGGCCAGCCAGCGGATCCGCCCGCTTGGGGCGCTTCATCGGCGAACGGATGGGGTGCGGCTCCCGCATCTGCCGATCCCGCGCAGCCATTTGGCGTCTCAACCCCGCAGGCGCCGCATCTCGCGCCGATCGATGGCGCGCGCTCGTACCCCGCGCCGACGGTCCCGTATGCCCGCTCGCAGCCGTCGCCGTCGTCGCAGACGCACGGACTCCCGCTCTCGGCAGTTGATACGCTGCGGGTCGACGAAGAGGCGCTGCGACGGCAGGTCGGCGCCCTGCGCGATGTGGTCGCGGAGTTGCGTGAGGCCGCGCAGACGATGGAAGACGAACGCACCGAGCTGCGCACCTTCCTCGACGGCTCGAAAGACGCGCTCGAACGGCTAGAGGACTGGGCGGGCATGCAGATGGGCCTCGACCTCCGCCGCAGCCCGGAGTCCGTGCGCCGCTATCTGCCGCTCTCGGTCGTCTGGGTCATGACGACGCGCCTCAAAAAGCTCGTCGCGCTGCTGCACAACTCGGGCCGCAGTCTGACCGCCCACGAGGAGCAAATCGAGGAGGTGCTCGGCGAGCTGCGCTCGTCTATCGCGGGGCTGGGAAACATCCAGTCGACGGTCTCGTCGTTCGGCGGCGCGGCCGATAATGGCTTCAGCGCGACAGTGGCCCAGATCACCTGGGCGCCGCCTCCGACCGTCGAGAGCCAGCCGGCATCACGCGACCTCTCCACAGGCGAGCGGGTGGAGCTGGAGCGCGCGGTGCGTGAGGAGCTCCGGCGCGAGCTGGAGGATGAGGTCCGCGACGAGCTGGCTGCCGAGATTCGCCGCGACGAGACCGAGCGTCTGCGCCACGAGCTGGAGATTCAGGTGCGGCGCCATGTGCTCGCCGAGCTGGCGCCGGGTCTTGGCACTCCGACCGCGCTGGGCGAGCCAGGTCTGCTGCCTCAGATGCCGTT
Organism: uncultured Ktedonobacterales bacterium; assembly: GCA_964427535.1. Classification (GTDB taxonomy): domain Bacteria; phylum Chloroflexota; class Ktedonobacteria; order Ktedonobacterales; family JADMIN01; genus CAYRVF01. The sequence goes on along the minus strand of CAYRVF010000037.1, from coordinate 14,923 downwards.
CGCCGAGCGCGGCCCGCGCCAGACCCAGGTGACCAGCGAACAGTCACCCGAGGCGCTGGAGGTCTTCCGCGAGGAGGCGCTAGAGCACCTGCAGACGATCACGACGGGCATTGCCGATCTGGAGTCGCAGCCCGGCAACGTCGACGCGTTGCGCTCAATTCGCCGCGCCATGCACACGCTCAAAGGCGCCGCTGGCATGATGGGCTTCACTGTCATCCAGGGGCTCGCCCACGCCTCCGAAGATCTGCTCGAAGCGCTAACGGATGGGCAGATCAACTTCAACTCGGAGGTGCTCAGCCTCATTCTCGATACATCGGAGGCGCTGGACGCGCTCGTCACCGGAACGCTCGCGCCAGACGAGCAACATCAGCTCGCCAACGACCTGATCACGCGTTATGCGTCTGTGCCAGGCATGCCGGACACCGAACGGCTCGTTGCAGCCACGCAATCTGAGCAACCGAGCACTGCTGTCGTGATCGCCGACGACGCGGACGACGCCGTGCCGCAGCCGTCGCCGGCCACCCGCAACAGCGCAGACCTGAGCGTGCGCCTGCAACTGAGCAAGCTGGACGATCTGGTCAATCTATTCGGCGAGCTACTCATCAACCGCTCCGTGCTGGAAGAGCGGGTAGACCGCCTCAACCACCTCATCGGCGACTCGGTGCGCGTGGGCGAGCGGCTGCGTGATGTCGGCGGGCAGCTCGAATCGCGCTTCGAGGCGGCGACCCTGCCGAGCGGCCGACCGACGAGCGTCAACCTGCTCGACGGCAACGCGGCTGGCGCGGCTTGGAACAACATGGGGCGCATGAACGGTTTCGGCGCGCCACGACCCGATCCGGCTCACGCCAAGGAGTTCGACGAGCTGGAGCTCGACCGCTACACCGAGTTCCACCGGCTGTCACGTGGACTGAGTGAGGGGGTGGCCGACTCGGTCACGCTCAGCCATGAAATGGAAACACTTGTCCGCGAGATTCAGACCTCGTTCGCGCGCGAGAACCGCCTCAGCTCCGACTTCCAGGACCGGCTGCTCAAGGCCCGTCTGGTGCCGCTGCAGTCGCTCGTGCCGCGACTCTACCGCGCGGCGCGCGCCTCAGCGCTCAAAGAGGGCAAAGAGGTCGAATTCTTCGTCGAAGGCACCGAGACGGAGGTCGATCGCAAGGTCTTCGAGGAGGTCGAGGGACCGCTGCTGCACCTCGTGCGCAATGCCGTCAATCACGGCCTTGAACGGCCCGATGCGCGCGAGTTGGCGGGCAAGCCACGCACGGGCAAGATCGTCGTCTCGGCGGCGTATGAGGGCAATCAGGTCGTCATCTCCGTCCGCGACGACGGTGCGGGCATCGACCCCGAACGCATCCGGGCGACGGCTATCGCGCGTGGCTGGATCGACGGCTACACGCCGATGACCGAGAAGGACGCCATCGAGCTGATCTTCCGCGCGGGCGTCTCCACTGCCGATTCGCTCACCGAAGAGTCGGGGCGCGGTGTCGGGCTCGACGTCGTGCGCGATGTGGTGACGCGCCTGCGTGGCACGGTTGAGGTAGATTCGCAGCCGGGAGAGGGAACGCTCTTCACGCTGAAGTTCCCCATCAGCCTGCAGATCGCGCGCGCCGTGCTGGTGCATGTCGGCACGCAGACGCTGGCGATTCCGATGGCGGTGGTCGAGCAGATCGGCCGTCTCGACTACTACTCGCGTGTGCCCGGCAACACGCCGTCCATCGAAGTGCGCGGCGAGCGCTATCCGCTGGTGCATCTGGCGGGCTATCTTCGGATGACGCCGAACCCGGTCGATGAACGGTCGCCAGTGCTGCTCGTGAACGCAGGACGGCATCGTGTCGCCTTGTTGGTGGATGACGTAGTGAGCCAGCAGGAAGTCGTCTCGAAGCCGCTGGGTACACATCTGCGCGACGTACGCGGCGTAGCTGGCGCGAGCGTCCTTGGTAACGGACAGGTAGTGCTTATTCTGGAGCTGCACGAGCTGCTCTCGCAGCCGCCGCGCGGCTCGGTGACGCTCCCGCCGCCGGGTGGCCAGAAGCCGCAATCGGTATCGCCCACGACGGCCTCGCACTTGCCAACGGGTCCAATGCCCGTCGTGCGTGGCGAGCCGTCCGGCTCACTCTCAGCCATCCGCACCGCGCCGCAACCAGTGATCTCGGGTAGTCGCGGCTTCGTCGTGTCACCGCGTACGTCCACAGCCGGGCCGTCACCTGATGCGTCGTTCATTCCTGGCGCGCAGCAGTCCTACCTGCTGGTGGTGGACGACAGTCCCAGCGTGCGGCGCGTCGTGAGCAACATGCTCAAGGCGCACGGGTGGACCGTCCAGACCGCGCGCGATGGCGTGGAGGCGCTGGAGGTCGTCGCCCGCGAACGTCCGGCGGCGATTTTGCTGGATATCGAGATGCCCCGAATGGACGGCTACGAGCTAATGGCAACCATCCGGAGCCAGGAGCAATATCGCACGCTGCCCCTGATCGTGCTGACGTCGCGCGCGGCGGCCAAGCACCAGCAGCGCGCCACGCAACTCGGCGCGGACGCCTATATCGTCAAGCCGTACCAGGACGACGAGCTGTTGCAGACGATCGCGCGTCTCATCCAGGCCCGCAGCGCCTGATCCGACGCGCGACGCGTGGGAGGTATACCCATGTGGATGGGACGAGAGCGCGGCATTATACGCTGGGACATCCACTTTTCGCTGCTCACCATGCGCTTGCGGCGTGCCGAGGCCGCGCTCCAGGCGCTCGGTGAGCGCGAGAACGGGAACAAGCGCGCTCGCCTGGAAGCCGAGGTCCGCGACCTGCAGCGCCAGCTCAATGCGCTCGGGCCGTCGCCGCGCGCGAAGATGGGGTAACAGCCCCCTCAAGCGAGAGCGGCCCTCTCTCACAGCCTCTCCCCCCGGCTGACGCTGGGAGAGAGGAGCCAGACCCACACGCGGCGCGTCAGCGCACGCGTCATATTCCCTCTCTCTCGGCGTCAGCCGGGGGAGGGGACCACGCTCTGACTCCAGCACCCGCCACAGCCACACGGCAGACACTCGCACATCGTCCGGGCGTATAACCTTGCGTACCCTGGCTCTGATGCACCTCACGAGCGTGCCGGAGTAGGTGTCATGACGCCCTCCTCCAGCATTCGCACCACCATGTCACCCATCTCGCGGGTCGAGACAGCCTGCCCGCCGCGTGCGATATCCGCCGTGCGATACCCTGCCGATACGACACGCCGCACCGCCCGCTCGATTGCCCGCGCCTCCCGATCGCGGCCCAAGGAGTAGCGTAGCAGCAGCGCGGCACTGAGAATCGCTGCCAGCGGGTTCGCCTTCCCCTGACCGGCGATATCCGGCGCGGTCCCGTGGATAGGCTCGTACAGCCCGAAATAGCCTGAGCGCGTCTTGCGCGTGCCGAGGCTGGCCGACGGCAGCATGCCGAGCGAGCCCGCCAGCATCGACGCCTCATCAGTGAGGATGTCGCCGAACATGTTCTCCGTAACGATGACGTCGAAGGCGGCAGGCTCGCGGATGAGCGACATCGCGCAGGCGTCCACCAGCAGGTGCCGCAGCGTCACGTCGGGATAGTCCGCCGCGACCCGGTCCGTGACGCGCCGCCAGAGCCGAGAACAGCTCAGCACATTCGCCTTGTCGACCGATGTGACGTGCTTGCGCCGCGTGCGGGCGGTGTCAAACGCGAAGCGAACGATACGCTCGATCTCGGCCTCGGTGTAGACCATCGTATCGATGGCCGACGTGCCCGTCGGATCGTCGCGGATCTCGCTCGGACGGCCATAGTAGAGGCCGCCGGTCAGCTCGCGTACGACGACCATATCGACGCCCCGCAACACGGCGGACTTGAGAGCAGCGTTGCGGGCAATCGCGGGCAGTGGCCGGACCGGGCGCACGTTGGCGAACAGCTCCAGCTCTTTGCGCAGTCGGTAGAGGGCCTGCTCGGGCTGCGTCTTGGAGTTTGGATTGCCGACGCCCGCGCCACCAACGGCGCCGAAGAGCACGGCGTCGCTCTGCTGGCACAGCTCCATCGTCGCGTCGCTGATGGCCGCGCCCTCGGCCTCGATGGCTGCCTGGCCGACGAGCGCCTGCCGTAGCGTAAAGGTGTGCCCGAAGCGCGCGCCGATCGCCTGCAGCACCGCGACGGCTTCGGCGGTGACCTCCGGCCCGATGCCATCTCCCGCGAGCACCGCGACTGTATATGAGCCCATTGCCTGCTCCTCTTCATCGTCCTGTGGTCCGCATTGACCCTGGGTTACGCTGGCCTCCTGGTGGCACTCTCGCAGTATAGGTATCCGACCGCGATGGTTTCAAGCCGTGGCGCGAATCGGCACGGCGGAGATACGGAAGTCCCAACGGCTCGCGCTGGCCCGCCGAAACTGCTATAAGGGCGGTAGACGGAGCACGTAATGGCACAAGACGGCACACGCTCCGCGACAGGAGAAGTGGAGAGCGAGCGATGATTCCGCGCGAGGTCGTCACGATGCTGGCGCGCAGGCGTGTCGTGGCCGAGGTGCGCACAGATACCGCCGTGCAGGCGCTGGGGGTTGTGGAGGCGCTGGTCGCTGGCGGTGTGACGGCGGTTGAGGTCTCGCTGGCGATCCCCGGCGCGCGTGAGATTCTGACGCATCTGGCGATGCGCCAGGATGCGCTCATCGGCGCGGGCGCGGTGCTCGAAGCGCGGCAGGCGAGTGAGGCCATCTCCAGCGGCGCGCGCTTCATCTCCTCGCCCATCTTCACGCCCGATCTGGTGCCGGTCTGCCGCGACGCCAACGTAGCGTGTGTGCTGGGCGCGCTCACCCCGACGGAGATCATCGCCGCGCAGCGCGCGGGCGCCGAGATGGTGAAGCTGTTCCCAGCGGACGCGCTCGGCGGACCGCAGTATGTGCGCTCGCTCTTCAGCCAGCTCACGCACCTAAGCCTGCAGGTGTCCGGCGGCATCACGCCGGCGAATCTTGGCGACTACCTGGCGCTGCCGGTGCGCACGCTCGCGCTCGGCTCGGTGCTCGTGCCGCCTGAGCTTGTCGAGCGCGGCAACTGGCAGGCGATCACGATGCGCGCGCGGGCCTTCGTGGAATACATCCTCAATCCGCACGCCTACGCCGCGCAGTTCCTCGCGATGATGGGCGTGTCGCCGCGAGCCGCGCGCCCGGCTGAGGTCAACGAGGCAGCCGCCGCCATCTCTGCTGTCCCGACGATGCCCACGCCCGAGGGCAGCGGCGCACTGGCCGAGGCCGCGATGGCGCGCATCGAGGAAGACGAACAGGAACCGGGGCGGCAGGTGCCCGTACGGCCAGGCGCGAGTTCCCCGGGCGCGGGATCGGGCGAGTTCAAGCCGTGGGACTCGCGCCCGATAGAACAGGGCGACGAGGAAGACTGGCTGCGCTAAACTGGCGCGCCACTGCCACGTCCGGGCCATCTGCGCTATACTACTGGAGGTCGGCGCGCGACACATCCCTGCATCCGAGCGCGCACCCGAAGGAGCCCCATGTCTGAGAACGCTACCCTGCCTCAATCGACGACAACCGGCGCGCGCAGACCGCCGAAGAAACAGTCGCGCGTCTTCCGCCGGACGACGATGCGCCGGGCGATAAGCGAGGGTGTGGCGCTCTTCGTCGTCGCGCAATTCCTGGCGATGGCTCCCGTCAGGTTCTGGCCCGCATGGGGCTTCCCGGTCGTCCTCATCGTGCGGACGGCGCTGTACATCCTGCCGCCGGTCTGGGCCGCGTCGCGCGTCGTCTCGACCAAGCGCGAGAAGATGAGCCGCCGCTTCTGGAAGCTCGGCCCCTTGCTCGCGGTCTATTGCACGATCGCCGGCACGCTGCTCTCGCTCTTCGTCGGCGAGACTAACCTCTTCGGCGGGCTGGCGGGTCCGCCCGACATCGTGCGCTTCACGCTGCACGGCGCTCAGCATCTCTCGCCCGGCAGCTTCGCCCTTGGGGTCTTCGGCCAACTGGTAGAGCTAATCCTCTACTACACCATCGCCGTGATCTGTACGCGTCTCGCGAACGGCGGCTTTATGCGGTTTACGATGCCCGCGGGCAACGGCCGCGTGACCCTCTAGGCGTGACCGCAAGGCCACGTCCTTCGCTTTAGCGCCACTCCCCGCTCATGGGAGCGCGTGGGGGGAGGGTTTGTGCCCCTCGGCGCGGGGGCGGGCGGGGCATGCCTCGCCCCTATAGAGCGGCGTACCTACACAGGGTAGGTGAGAAACGTCGCCTTTCGCCACCTCGCCCGCCACACTGTCCCTTCCCTCAAGGGAAGGGGGAGGGGGTGTGGTTCTGCACTGCCCAGCGGCGGGGTAGGGGGGTAAGTTCCGCGCTATCCCCGTACGATCACGGCGAGGCCACCGGCCCCTGGACCAGCATGTGTGCCGACGACGGGACCAAGCGAGAATTGCTCGACGGGACCGTTCCAGAAGGTGTGCGCGGTCGCTGTGAGCTGCGAGCAGATTGCCTCATCGCTGGCGGCGACCGAGACTGCTTCGAGCTCACCGAGTTTGGAGATGATCTGCGCGATGCGCTCCAGCGCCTTGCCGCGCGTACGCACTTTCTCCAGCGGCAACACCTGGCCGTCGCGCACTTCGAGCAGCGGCTTGACGTTGAGCAGCGTCCCAAGCAGCGCCTGCGCACGCCCGATGCGCCCTCCGCGCTGCAGGAACTCCAATGTGTCGAGCACGGCGACGAGGCGCATGCGCGAGCAGAGGTCTTCGGCGTGGACGCGCAATTCTTCGAGCGAGCGCCCTTCACGGGCCTCGGCCGCGACGATCTCGGCGGGGAGGCCGAAGCCCGCGCTCACCTGGCGCGAATCAATCACGGCGATCGGCACGCCGGTATCGGCCGTCACCGTCTCAGCGGCGGTCATCGACGCAGAGTAGGTGCCGCTCAGCGAGCTGCTGATGTGCATCGCTAGAATGCCCGTCGAGCCATCGCGCACGATCGAGCGGTAGGCTTCCTCGAAGTGCGCGGGCGGCGGTGTGGATGTCGTGGGCATGACGGGGGTGCTGGTCAGCTTGCGGTAGAACGCCGCGCCGTCGAGATCCACGCCGTCGCGGAACGTCTGGTCGCCAAACTGAACGGTGAGCGGGACGACCTGAATGCCAAGCTCCCGAGCACGGGCGGGGGGAATATCCGCTGTGCTATCGACGACGACACGAATAGCCACACTGCCTCCTACGCGCTAGCCCGCTGCTCGGGACAGGCCACATTGCCTGCCTCTCCACACACATGTTTCTGTCTACCTTCAGGGCAGTAGGTGCGCGAAACCGCTCGCGCCACCGTCTCTGGATTCAACGTACGAAGAGCCCCGTACTCACTCAGCCGAAATGATGTAGGCATAGAATGGCTGGCCGCCGTCGATGACCTCCACCTCTTGGCCGGGAAAGGCATCTTTGATGCGTCCCGCCATCTCGTTCGCGATAATGCCGGTCACGTCACTGCCATAGTAGATGGTGATGATCTCGTGGCGCTCGGCGTGCATGCGGCGAAGCGTCTCCAGCACGACGGCATCCATGTCGGGACCCGCCGTCACGAGCTTGCCGTTGACCAGCCCGATGCAATCGCCCTGCGTCACCGGGATGCCGTCCAGCTCGACGCTGCGCACCGCCTGCGTGATCTCCGCCGTCTGCACCCGCTTGCTGGCCTCTTCCATCGCCATGCAGTTGGCCGTGAAATCGGCATCGAAGTTGAAGGCGAGCAGTGCGCTCACTCCCTGTGGCAGTGAATCGCTCGGGATGACGTAAACCTGCTTGTTCGTCAGCTCGGGTACCTGCCGCGCGCTGAGAATGACATTGCCATTGTTGGGCAGCAGAATCACCTGCTGCGCCGGACATTGCTCGACGGCGTTTAGCAGATCCTGCGTGCTCGGATTCATCGTCTGGCCACCGGGCACAATCGCCGAGACGCCCAAGCTCTTGAAGACGTCCTCCCAGCCAGCGCCCGCGGACACGGCTACCGTGCCGATCTCGCCTGTGAGTGGCGCCGGTGCGGACGCGACCGAGGCACCCGCCGCCCCCGTTCCATTGTTCCCGGCGTGCCCGTTCGCAAGGGCCAGACCGTGCTCACGCGCGCTCTCTGCCGCGTAGTGCAGGCTCTGCGCCTGCAGATTCTCGATGTTGATATCCTGCAGGCTACCCAGGCTCACGCCATAATCGAGGATCTTCCCCGGCGTGAGCGTGTGCGTATGCACCTTCAGCAGCCTGTTGTCACCGGCGACGACAGTCGAGACGCCGCCCATCGCGATGATCTTCTCACGGATGCTGTCGACGTCCAGTTTCTCCCCTTCCAGCAGGAAGACGACCTCGTAGCCGAACTCCTCTTCGACCGCGACTCTGCCCTTGTGGAACTCCTCCTGCTGCTCGGGCCGCTCGTCCTCGCTCAGGTGTACCGACTCGCCACGGGCATAGCGCAGCACGCCCTCCAGAATGGTCGTGAGGCCCTGGCCTCCGGCGTCGACCACTCCCGCCTGTTTCAGCGTGGGGAGCAGGTCGGGCGTCTTCTGCACGGCAGCGTGCGCGGCTCGCACAGTCTCTTCGAGCATCGCGGTGATGTCGGCTCCTCGCGCCGCGCTGGCCTGGGCCGCCTCCGCCGACTCGCGAATGACCGTCAGAATCGTGCCCTCGACCGGCTTAATGACGGCCCGATAGGCCAGCCGCGAAGCCTCCTGCAGGGCCGCCGCGAAGTCCGTCGCGGTGAAGGTCGTCTTGTGATCGAGACCCAACGCGAGGCCACGCAGTATCTGAGAGAGAATGACACCCGAATTGCCCCGCGCGCCCATGAGCGCGCCGCGAGCGAGCTTTTCGGCGACGATGTAGGCGGGAATATCCGTCGCCTCGACGATCTCTTTGGTCGCCGCGCGCATCGTCAGCGACATGTTGGTTCCCGTGTCGCCGTCCGGAACCGGGAAGACGTTCAAGGCGTTGATCGCTTCCCGGTGATTCTCCAGCCAGGTATGCCCGGCAAGAATCGCCTTCCGCAGGTCTTGCCCGTTGAAGACGCTGATATGCTTCGGTCGTGAGAGTGTGAAGCGCGAAAAGATGTTTCGTGCCATATATCAGCGCGGGGGCATCGCGCCCCCTCCCGCCCTCCATGTTCCAGCTTGACTGAGAAAGCACCAGCTCTGCGCGGGTCGCATATTCGCACGCAGCTCCGCGACCGCGAGGTTATCTATCACGTGTAACGCGCAACGCCTGAACGTTCACATTCACCTGGACGACGTGCAAGCCGAGCGACTGCTCGACAGCGAATTTCACGTTGATCATGATGTTGTGAGCGATCTCGGTGATGCGCAGCCCGTGCTCCAACACGACGTACAGATCGATGGCGATGTGGTCGTTGACGAAACGCACGACGACGCCCCGGCTGTAGTGCTCCGGCGTCAGCATCTCCACGGTGACGAAGCGCGGACGCCGCGCCGCGATGCCCACGACGCCGTAACATTCGGCGACCGCTCGGCCCGCCACGGTCGCGATCGCTCGCGAAGAGACCTCGATTTTGCCATGGCCCGCCGCACCCGCTATCCGATTCGGAACCGGCACGGGACCTTGCTCGATCGCCGACATACGCTCTCCATTGGACCCATAGCCGCTGGTGTGCGCCGCGCATCCGCATGTGCGAGCAGCCAGGTGACGCCCGAGACGCGAGACTCGCACGAGGGGTCCGCACACTTCAGCCGTAGACGTGAATGGGCATATTGTAACACGCCACGCCGCATTGCGGCGCATTATGCTTGCATGTGCTATCCGGCGCATGATATACTTACCTGGTGCCCGCCGCAGAGTCATATGCGGCTGGGCACATGCGTGTGGCGGCCCGCTCACGAATGCGCTTCGGATGAGAGCGGCGACACCGCGCGAGGGTTCTGGGGACGTGGACAACGCGACTGGACGCGGCACACGCTCCTTCTGGTGTTCCCCGCATGACTCAAACTATTGTAGCGCCCCCTGGTCGTATGCGAGGGTCGAGCGCAGACACATTCGGACGAATCCTGGTAAAGGGGTGAAGTGTATGGCCGCACGCTGTGATGTCTGTGGGCGAAAGCCGCAGTACGGCCACAAGGTCAGCTACTCGAACAAGAAATCAAATCGCCGTTTCAATCTCAATCTGCAGCACCGCCGCCTGACAATCAACGGTGCCACCCGCAGCGTGAAGATCTGCACCCGCTGCCTGCGCACGATGGTCAAGGTGCAAAAGGCATAACTGCCGCATCAGTCGCACCCGTCTGTTGACGGACGACGAGCGCAGCACCAACTCGAACGGACTGGAGATACCTCCGGTCCGTTTCATCATTTTCCGGACGAGTGGGTAGGTCCACGACCCACGGTGTTCCGCGCGAAACCGCTTGCGCTCCGCGAGCACATGAGACAGACTATATCGCACCTGGCATCCATCCTGGCCCGCCGCATCTTCAATGACATGTGGCGCTCCATCGGGAGGTATGGTGCTCTCGCAACCCTCGCGCGCATCTCCGCCTGAAACAGTGTCGGTGCAGGATAACCGGGGAGGGGTTGTATGCTCACTGTCGAGTTAATCCGCCGCGGCGCCCGTCAGTTTCGCGACCGAACCGCCGTCGTCTGCGGCAACGACGCGCTCACCTTCGCCGACGTCGACGAGCTCTCGAACCGAATGGCCCACGTGCTCGCCGATACCTGCGGGCTCGCTCCGCACGCGATGATCGGTGTGCTGCTCAACAACGGCCTCTACTCCATCCCGCTCGACTTCGCTAGCACCAAGGCGGGTCTGAACCGGGTCCCACTCAACGCGCGCCTCTCGGTGGCAGAACACGTTCATATGCTGAACGAGACCGAGACCCGTCTGCTGGTCTATGGGTCCGACCTGGCCAGGCGCGCGGCGGAGCTGGCGGCGCAGGTGCCCGGACTCCGCACCCTCGGCGTCGACACCGGCGCTGACGACGACCTGCTGACGCTCGGGCGCACCGCACCGGCGACGGACCCCAACACGCCCGCCGCACCCGACGACATCATCCTGACGATTTTCACCTCCGGAACGACTGGCCGCCTCAAGGCCGCCCAGCACACGCAGGCCACGTACGCCGCCTGCTGTGCCAACATTCTGGCGAATTTGCTCGCCATCGGACCAGACGACGTGATGCTGCACGCGGCCTCGCTCTTCCACGCGAGCGGCACGTTTATTCTGCCGTTCTGGATTCGCGGCGCCACCTCCGCCGTGCTCACGCGCTTTGACCCGGCGGAGTTTCTGGACTCAATCGCGCGCTGGCGGGTCACGACCATCAACCTCGTGCCGACGATGCTGGCGATGCTCTTCGCGCACCCAGCGATCGAGCGGGCCGATACCTCCTCGCTGCGCACGGTGATCTACGGCGCCTCACCAATGCCGCTCCCGCTCATCCAGCGTGGGCTCGCACTGTGGGGTCCCGTGTTCATGCAATACTATGGGCAGACCGAGGCGCCGCTCTGCATCACCACGCTGCGCAAAGAGGACCACACTGGACCTGACGCGGAGCGGCTGCTGCTCTCGGCGGGTCAGCCCTCGGTGGATGTCGAGCTGCGCGTCGTCGATCCGCACGGCCGCGACGTGCCCGCTGGAGAGATCGGCGAGGTCATCCTGCGGGCGCCGTTCCGCATGCGCGGCTACTTTAACGCGCCGGACCTGAACGACGCGACACTGCTGCCCGATGGCTGGCTGCGCACCCGCGACATCGGCCGCTTCGACGAGCGCGGCTACCTCTACCTGGTGGACCGCGCGTCCGATATGATCATCTCAGGCGGCTACAACGTCTATCCGCGTGAGGTCGAGGATGTCTTGCTCGCCCATCCCGCCGTGCAGGAGTGCGCGGTGGTCGGCGCGCCCGACGACGTCTGGGTGGAGGCGGTGACGGCCTTCGTCGCCCTCAAGCCGGGCGCGAGCGCCACGGAGGACGAGCTGATCGCCTACGCCCGCGCGCGGCTCGCGGCATACAAGACGCCCAAATCCGTGCGATTCACCGACACGTTGCCCAAGAGCGCAGTCGGCAAGGTGCTCCGCCGAGCGGTACGTGATCCACTGTGGGTAGGGCGCGAGCGTCCGATCTGATCTGATACGCGGGAGGGGAGGCGCGTAATGGCGGTACACGTCGAGCGAGATGGACCAGTGCTGACGGTGGTGCTCGACCGGTTGCGGGTGCGCAACGCCGTCGATCGCGAGACGGCGGAGGCGCTGGCGGAGGCGTTCCGGACGTTTGAGGCAGACCCACAGGCGCGCGTCGCGGTGCTCTACGGCGCGCACGGCACCTTCTGCGCGGGTGCCGATCTCAAGGCATTCGCCGCCGGGATGGGCAACCGCATCGAGCCCGACGGCGACGGCCCGATGGGTCCTTCTCGCATGCTGCTCTCGAAGCCGGTCATCGCGGCGATCTCGGGCTATGCCGTCGCTGGCGGACTAGAGCTCGCGCTCTGGTGCGATCTGCGCGTCATGGAGGAGGACGCCATCCTGGGCGTCTTCTGCCGCCGCTGGGGCGTGCCGCTCATCGACGGCGGCACCGTGCGCCTGCCACGCCTCATCGGCCTCTCGCGTGCGCTCGATCTGATCCTCACCGGGCGCCCCGTCGATGCGGGTGAAGCCCTCGCGATCGGCCTGGTGAACCGCGTGGTGCCGTCTGGTCAGGCACGCCCCGCCGCCGAGACACTGGCCCGCGTGCTCGCCGAGCAGCCCCAGGAATGCATGCTGCACGACCGGCTCTCGGCCTACGAGCAGGGCGATCTCAGCATGGAAGGCGCCCTCGCCAACGAGTTCCGGCACGGCGAGCAGTCGCTCCGTGCAGGCGCACAAGACGGCGCGCGCCGCTTCGCCCAGGGCGCGGGTCGCCACGGCGCCGCGAGCTGGTCGTAGCGTTCCTCATTCTCATGAGGGGGACGAGGCAGCCAGGTTCGTTGCCCGCGAGCAGCCGGCTCGCCAAACGAAAAGCCCCTCTCCCCAGAGGGAGAGGGGCAGTGAGCCCCCTCCGCCCGCACCCCATCCACAACGAACCCTGGCCTCACTGCCCCTCCCCTTCAACGAGCAGAGGTAGGGGAAGCGGCTCTGCCGACCGGGCGGCGCGGGCGATGCGTGCCTCGCCCCTACAACGCGTCCCCCGCATCAGATGCCTCGAAGGCCGGAAGCGGCCCCGAACGCCCGCCCAGCGACCCCTCCCCTCCAAGGGGAGGGGGTAGGGGGAGAGGTTCTGCCTATTCGCCCGCGGTCTGTCCGTTGGAGAACAGCGGCTCGGCTACCTCGGCTGTCTGCCCATCCTTCTCTGGGAACAGCGGCTCCGCCTGCTCCGGCGCCTCGCCATCCGCACTCGCTAGTGCCGGATCGGCGAGCTCCGGAATATTCACAGCACGCGGCAGAGCGCGCTCCGGCGGCGTTGGCGCAGGCTGCTCGGGTTGCGGCGTGGGTGGCTTGGCCGCTGTACGCCCGGCCGCATGCTCCAACATCTCGCGCATCGGCTCGATGAGGTCGATCGGCAGCGGGAAGATGATCGTCGAGTTCTTCTCAACCGCGATCTCGGTCAGCGTCTGCAGATAGCGCAGCGTGATGGCCGCTGGCTCGGTCGCGATGGTGCGCGCCGCGTCTGCGAGGGTCTGCGCGGCAAGCTGTTCGCCCTGAGCGAGCAAGACTTTGGCGCGCTTCTCGCGCTCGGCCTCGGCCTGCTTCGCCATAGCGCGCTGCATCGTCGAGGGCAGCTCCACGTCCTTCACTTCAACGGACGTGACCTTGATGCCCCAGCGCTCGGTGGCCTCGTCAAGAATCCGCGCGACTTTGCGGTTGATCTCCTCACGAGCAGCCAGCAATTGGTCAAGCTCGGACTGGCCAAGCGCGTTCCGCAGCGTCGTCTGCGCGATCTGCACCGTTGCGCGATAGTAGTCGAGCACGTTATTGACGGCATCCTGCGGATTGACGACGTAGAAGTACACCACCGCACTCACCCGGACGGTCACGTTATCGCGCGTGACGCCCTCTTGCGGCGGCAGCTCGATGGTGACGACACGCAAGTCGATCTTACGCATCCGGCTGATGATCGGTGGCACCCAGAAGAGGCCCGGCCCCTTCGCTCCGATCAACCGCCCGAGCACGAAGATGACGCCGCGCTCATACTGGTTGACGACCCGCAACCCTGAAATGACGAACAAGAAGATGACGGCGACAACGGCCACAGCAACGATGATGAGCCAGGTAGATGCCGTAATCATAGGTCCACGATCCCTTCACGTCTCCGCCATGAGAGCGGGCGGAGCAGCGCTAAGGCCTGTGTCGTCCTCCGCTGATCGATTCCTCAGAACCGACCAACCTCGGACATTCTCCTGGGACGCCCTTGATGCGCGAACGCGCGCCCGGCACATCCCTACTATAGTCTACGAGTGAGGCTACGCAAGGTTGAGGTCGCAGGTGCCGCCGCATATGTGGGGTATACTCATATGAGAGCATCCGGCGAGTACGCCGTGAGGAGATTGAAATAGGAGAGACCTGTGGCCACAGAACAGCAGTTTGACATCGTCGTCATTGGCGCCGGGCCGGGCGGCTACGTCGCGGCGATTCGCGCGGCGCAGCTCGGCGCGCGTGTGGGCATCGTCGAGAAGCAATACATCGGCGGCACATGCCTCAACGTCGGATGCATCCCATCCAAGGCGCTGCTGCACATCGCCGAGCTCTACCGCGAGATGCAGGAGATTGGCTCACTCGGCATCAACCTGCCGCAGCAGCCGACGTTCGATATGCGCGTCGCCGTCGCATATAAGGATAAAGTCGTCAAGCAGCTCACGGGTGGCGTGGCGCAGTTGCTCAAGGCGAACGGCGTCACGACGTTCATGGGCGCCGCCGAGGTCACCTCGCCGAACGACATCACCATCGCGCTGAACGACGGCTCGACGCAGCGCATTCGCACCGACAAGCTGATCCTGGCGAACGGCTCGGTGCCCATCCGGCCTCCATTCGGCGGGCT
>CAYRVF010000036.1:0-39494 GCA_964427535.1 uncultured Ktedonobacterales bacterium | reverse complement strand
CAGGATCGCCCGCAGCGCCGGCTGCGTGAACGTGTGCTTCGCGCATGGGCTGCGAAAGCGGGGCACGACCGCTTCAGCGACTTCCCGCGCGACCTGGGCGAAGTGGACGACTCCAATCTCGGCTATATGAACACCTCCGCGGATCCTCTCCGCAGAGGCTGCGCCAGGATGTTAACAAGGCCAGATCAGTTCTAGACCCCGCGACACCCTGCTTGGAAGTACATGTCTCTCCTCACGGCGCAGGATGCTTGACGTGACATGGCTCTAGAAGCGGATTCGAGCATCGACCTTCCCATGATTCTCAAACGCCGTCAGCAAGATGGCGGCGGGCAGGGTGGACATTCGGCGATGCTGAAAGCCGTTGACGCTGGAGAGTGACACCACCCTGGCCGGCAAGCTGTGCGCGAACCGTTGCAATTCCTGGCCATTTCTCCGCATTTTTGCGAGTGTGTCGCGTATTCGCGACGTCGTCATTCCCGTTTCACGCCCATTCCTGGCGATTCCGGCGAGTGCGGCCTATACTGCCACAGACGAGGCTGTTGAACACTGCTTTTGTGTGACATGCGCGCAGAGGTACGTGGCGCGGCGCCAGGGGCACAGCGGATTCGCGGTTCCGTCCATCCCCACTGCTGACTCTTAATCAGCGGGTTCAGGGTTCGAGTCCCTGGGGGCTCACTACAGATTTCATGGGGCAGAGCGGCAAGTCGGGATGAACGTATCCCACACGATAAGCCGCTCTGCCCCGACGTTTAGCGGCTCTGCCTCTGATGGCGCATACACTGAGTGGAGCACGAACAGCCCCCGGCGATGAACCGGGGGCTTTTGTGTTGGCCAGATGTGTCCAGATCTCCCAGAAAGACGGGGCTGGTAACGCAGCTGAGCCAGCGCTGTACGCTCCTCACGGCTGGCATTACTACTGCGGTCGTGCTGGTAACCGCTGCGATGGCGCCACACACCGCCGGCGAACTCCCTGTGCGTCTCGGTGACATCCAGTGCGGTCGGTCGGGCAGTCGATGTCGCGGCAGCCAGCGTAAGCCAGCACGGCATGGAGTTGAGGGGGTTCGGCCGCACATGTTAGTGAGAAGTGGACTCGATGCCCCAGCTCCCATCGCGTTCGGCAACACCTGAGGCTGCGGTTCCACCCAGTAAAGCGTTCGTGTATGCGCTAGTCTGAGCCTGGCACGACGAGTAGTGGATGCTCATCTCGGAAATCCAGCAAGGAGGTCCAGATATGCGAGCGGTCGTAGTTCGAGGCGTCGGCGAGGTCGCCGTGGGCACCGTGGACGATGCGCGGATCGAGGCACCCACCGACATCCTGCTGCGGGTCACGTCATCGGCGATCTGCGGCACCGATCTGCACATCTATGAGGGACGCATGGGTGATGTGGCGGGGATGGTGATCGGACACGAGCCGCTAGGGATCGTCGAGGCGGTCGGATCGGCGGTGGTGTCGGTGCAGGTAGGTGACCGCGTGACCGTGCCGACACATATCTGCTGCGGATTCTGTGAGAACTGTCTGCGTGGATTTACCGACGCCTGCCTGACGGTCAATCCTGGTCAGGCGGGAGCGGCGTATGGCTACCCGCACATGGGCACCTACCGGGGCGCGCAGGCTGAGCTGCTGCGCGTGCCGTTTGCCGACGCCAACTGCCTACGTCTGCCAGGCGAGCCAGGCGACTCATGGGAGCACGACTTTGTCCTGCTTGCCGATGCCTTCACCACCGGCTACCACGCGACCGCGCTGGCGCACGTAACGCCGGGGGACAGCGTGGTGATCTTCGGGGCAGGCACGATTGGCCTGCTCGCGGCCTACTCGGCGGTGCATCTGCGTGGGGCGTCCGTGGTCTATGTAGTTGACAACATCCCCGAACGGCTGGAGAAAGCCGGAGAGATCGGGGCGATCCCGATTGACTTCGGCCGCGGCGACCCGGTGGAGCAGATACTGGAGCAGCTCGGTCGGCTGCGTGAGGCTGCTGGACCGACCTGGCGCGGCCAGCAGGCAATGACCGGAGTAACCTGCGGCATCGACGCGATAGGCTTTCAGGCGCGCGACTGGACCGATCCCAGTCGAGAGAACCCGGCTGTCGTCATCCACGCGCTGGCCAGGCTCGTCCAGCCGACGGGCCGCATCGGGATTGTGGGCGTGTATCTGCCCCACGACGCCAAGCCCACTGACCCGCTCGAGGCCACAGGGGATCTGGCGGTGCCCTGGGCGGAGCTGTTCCGCAAGGATGTTACGATTGGGATGGGCCGTGACCACGACAAACGCTACCAATCAGATCTGCGCGACCTGATCATCTTGGGCCGTGCCAAGCCAGGCGTTGTCGTCACGCAGCGATTGCCGTTAGAGGACGCGCCAGAGGCCTTCCGTCGGTTTGACCGGCGTGAAGACCACTACATCAAGGTTGTGTTGGATCCGCGGAGTACAGCCCCCACGACAAGCGCGGGCTAAGTTCCGGCCACCGATTTCACACGCGGAGTGCTCCACACAGTGAGCGACCGGTACGTCAAGGCGAAGACGAGGAGACGCGGCATGGGCTCCCATCCGGCGCAGGGTGCCCGGCCGCTCCGCTCGCTCACAGCCACCCGCAACGCTCTGGTCTTGCTGCTCGCATTCACGGGTGGCTGCGTTGACGCGATCAGCTACCTGGGCTTCGGGCACATCTTCACGGCCAACATGACTGGCAACACCGTACTACTCGGAGTGTCCGTCACTCAGGCGCAGTGGCCGGCGGCATTGCGATCGGCACTGGCGCTCGCGGCTTACCTCGTTGGCGTCGCGGGAGGAAGCCTGCTCGTTGATCGTGTCGCGAAGGATCCACCGGAGCAGCATGGGCTTTGGCCTCACGCAGTTACCATCGCATGCGCGCTCGAGCTGCTCATCCTGTGCGCCCTCACCCTCGCTGGAGCACTCTTTCCATCTCCTTTGTCGGGTACCACCCACATACTGATCATGCTGGCGGCCGCGGCGATGGGTCTCCAGAGTATCGCGGTCCATACACTCGGTATCCGTGGCGTGGCCACAACGTACATTACCGGCACCTGGACCACACTGGTGGCGGGGTTGGTACGCAGGCATCCACGAGCCGACGAAGCTGGGAAAGACCCGCCAGGCACGGCCATGCATGCGGCGGTAGTCGGCGTCTATCTGCTCGCGGCGGTTGTCGGTGGGGCCGCTATCATGCGCTGGCATCTGTTTGCGCTCGCCATCCCGACCGTCGCGGTAGCGGTCGTCGTCGTGAGTGCGTGGTCGCGATTTGGCCGGTCACTGGCCGAGACGGTCGGAGCACCGATGCCCAATGACTCTTAGACGCTTACAGGCTCCAAGCCTGGTCACATACACGTGGATATGATGGCTGCCGCGCCGATGGTAGAATAGCAGTGCCGGAGAGGCGGAATCGTACGGTGAGAAGAGTGGAGCACGCGTCGTGGCGCAACTGGCTCCGGGCAGAACTGTTGGCGCATACACGGTGGAACGCGAACTGAGCTACGGCGGCATGGGACAGGCGTATCTCGCCCACGATGCCGACGGCCACCAGGTCGTGCTGAAGTTTCCGCACATCAGTATCGTCGGCGATCCGGCAATTTACGATCGCTACCGTCGCGAGCTGGAGATCGGACGCACGCTGCATCATCCCCACATTCAGCACGTGCTCGACTCAGGAGAGCATGAGGGTCATCCGTATATGGTGGCCGAGTACGTCGAAGGCGAGACGCTGCGGACATATCTCTTTACACATGCCCCGTTGCCGATATCCGACGCCCTCAATATCCTCGATCAACTCTGCCAGGCAGTGCAGTATTGCCACGAACACGGGGTTATCCACCGCGACCTGAAGCCTGAAAACATCCTGATCACCGGCGCGGGAGAAGTTACCATCATTGACTTCGGTATCGCGTTACTGCGCGGGGCGCGACGCATTACCTGGGCGGGCCTCACGACCGCCGTAGGCACGCCAGACTACATGGCCCCCGAGCAGGTGCAGGGCAAGCGCGGCGACGTACGCACCGACATCTACTCGCTCGGGGCAATCGGCTACGAGCTCCTGACTCAGCAGCCACCGTTTTCGGGCGACAATCCGCTCGCGGTGATGGGCCAGCACCTCTACGGTACAATTCGCCCCGTCGACGAAGTCAATCCGGCGGTGCCAGCGGGTCTCGCCCAGGTGATCGAGCGGGCGCTCCGTCGCGACCCAGATGAGCGTTACCAGACCGTCGAAGAGTTTCGCCAGGCGCTGCTGCACTATGATGCGGAGCGGCCCCCCGCTCCGTCACATCCATTAGCGCGGCGCCCCCTGCTCGACGATCACCCGCTTGTCCGCCGGACGCTCTCCTACGTACTCGTGATCGGTGCGATTCTCGCGGCCATCATCTTGATCGGCGTGCTCGCGCAGCTCGCTCACGGGCCACACTAATCTCTGACAGCGCCTCCTATGCGGTGCGTGCTGGTCAGGCGATCCAGCAGACGAAGCCCAGCCGGTCCGACTCATCCGAGTCCCACAGTCCGCCCTCGACGTTGATGCAGCGCCCACCGTGGGATATCGCTGGCTCGTGCCCAAAGAACGGCGAGTGCCCGTGAACCAGCCGCTCGCCACCGAACCGCTCCAGCAGCCGGTCTACCGTGGCGCCGTCGCGCAGCTCGCCGCGTCTGCTGAGCAGATCGAACAGCTCGGCGATGCGCGCGAGATCGCCCCGTTCCAGGGTGTCCGCGACGGTGGCGTTCACCTCGTCGACGCTCCGGCCCAGACGGAGATACGCGGCGGTATCGCTGTGTAGATACAGGGTGTCATCGATAAGCCGCATCGCGGGTAAGCGCTTGAGCCAGGCCTCCGCAGTGGGATCGCGCTCCATCGCTTCCAGATCGAGGAAACGCCCGCCGTTGAACAGCCAGCGACTCGCGAACTCCCCGTACGGCGTCGCGCGGCGCTCGGCGAGCACACCACACATCAGGACGTCGTGATTACCGAGCAGCGTCACCAATCGCCCGTCCGATCGGAACGCTTCCTCCTGGAGCTGGCGCAGCAGCGCCACGACACCCGCGCCGTCCTCGCCCCGGTTGAAGTAGTCGCCGATGCAGATGCCGGTCGTCGCGCCAGCGGTCCAGTGATCACGCTCGTCGATGACTTCAGCCTCGCGCAGCAGCTCGACGAGGCGCGCTCGCGCCCCGTGTATGTCGCCGACGACCCACACGCTCCCGGCCACCGCGCCGCCGCCATCCGGCGTCCCGTGCCCGTTCACGCGGTTTCCCAACACGTCTGCTGCTCCCAGTCGGTGACGTGGAGCTGAAACTCCCGCCACTCGCGGCGCTTCAACTCGATGTAGTGGCCGAATATGTGCTCGCCGAAGGTCTCGCGCATCAGCGAGCTCGCGCTGAACCTCGACAGCGCCTCCCCCAGCGACTGCGGTAGCAGCGTAACGCCAAGCGGCTCGCGCTCACCGTCCTCGAATGCATAGACCAACTCTTCCGCTGGCTCAGGCGCGGGCAACGCCTCATCGATGCCCGCCAGACCCGCCTGGATCATCGCGGCGAACGCGAGATACGGATTGCACGCGGGATCGGCGCACCGCAGCTCTACACGCGCCTGATCAGACGAGGCGCTCTGCCGGTGCGGCACGCGAATAAGCGCACCGCGATTCTCGTGCGCCCACGTCACGGTCGCGGGCGCTTCATAGCCGCCGATCAGGCGCGTGTAGGAGTTGACGAGCGGGCACGTCACCGCCACGAATGACGGCGCATGCGCAAGCTGCCCCGCGATGAACCGCAACGCGAGTTCAGATATCTCGCGGCGCGTCCGCCCGGCGAAGAGGTTGGCGCCATCCCCCCGTGCCAGCAGCATCTGGTGCAGATGCATCCCCGAGCCACTGCTGTCGGTAAATGGCTTTGGCATAAATGTGACGCGCACGCCGCGCTGGCGTGCCAGCCGGTGCGCCACATACTTGAGCGTGACGATGGCATCGGCGGCGCGGAGCGCGTCCATCGCGGGCAGATCAAGCTCGTGCTGGCCCGGCGATACCTCATGGTGGCTGCTTGCCACGTCGATTCCCATACCTCGCAGCACCGACACGAGTTCGTGGCGGAGGCTGGCTCCGGCGTCCGCGGTAAGATCGAAGTAGCTGTTCGTATCCCCTGCGAGCGGCTGGGGAAACCCGCGCGCGTCCAAAGTGCAGAGGTAGAACTCGACCTCCGGGGCGACGGCGTAGGCATAGCCGCGCTCGGCGGCGCGCGTAAGGGCACGGTGCAGCACCCAGCGAGGGTCGCCCGCGAATGCGTGCCTGTCCATCGTCTCCACCGCGCAGATGACGCGCGCCAGCGGCGCCTCCTCCGTCTCCGGCGGCAGGACGGCGAACGTCGTCGCGTCGGGCCGCAGCACCATATCGCGCTCGCGGACACGCACGAAGCTATCGATGCTCGACCCATCAATCTGGCAGCCATGCGCCAGAACATCGACAAGCTGGTCGGCTGGAATGCTCACGCCCTTCACGTGCCCGGCGATATCCGTGAACTGCAGCAGGACGGTCCGGACGCCCCGCTGGTCAAGCTCCGCCCGAATCGGCTCAATCGCCGGCTCGGGCGGGGGAGTCTCCCATGAGCGTTCCATCTGTAGCTCCGATCCTCTCACCTGACGCGGCGCACCGTGATATGTACGGACTCACCCATCTCAGCCGTTCGCAACCCCAAGCGACTGGTAGGCGTGCGACGACGAATGCGCATCCAACTCAGGTGCAACGACCACGCGGCCGAGCGAGACGACGATGGCGCTGACATCGTCGCTACTGCCGCCAGCCTGCGCCTCGCGCGCCAGCCTCCGCGCCAGGACGTCGTCGTCCTCTTGCTCACCGGCCAGCTCGATGAGTCGCCCCGGCGCCAGACCGCTCCAGACGCCGTCGCTGCAGAGGATGAATCGGTCGCCGGGCTGTGCGGCGAGCCGGATGGTATCCACCCGGACGATGGGCTGGTCGCCGAGTACGCGCGTGAGCGAGTGACGGGTATGCCCGCCGGAGACGGGTAGCGTTGCCCTAAGGAGACTGCGCCACCCGGCCGTCTCGCCCGCCCAGGAGTGGTCGCGCGTCAGCAGCCGTGCCTCGCCCGAGCGCAGCAGATAGAGCCGGCAGTCACCCACATGCGCGAGGAACGCTTCGTACGGCGTGCAGATGAGCGCGGTCAACGTGGTCTTCATCGGCTGTTCGTGCTCGATCGCATGCTGCCACAGCGCCAGGTTTGCCGCTTGCACCGCCCGCTTGAGCGCTTCGAGACTGGGAGCGCGAGGACGCAGCGACTGCTCGATATGCGCACGGACGAGCGAGGCGGCGAGCGCACTCGCCACCTCGCTTTGGGCGTAGCCACCCAGGCCATCGGCGATCACGGCGAGCAGTGCCTGATCGTCCAGCACAGAGAACGTGACAGAATCCTGGTTGACCGCCCGTCCGGTTCCCCGGGCGCTGCACGTACCGGCGCTGAGGCGCATGTCACACGCCCTCTCCGCCCGCAATCGCCGGGCGCTCCTCCACGACCTGCGCTCTCGCCGGGTGCACACCCAACAGGATTGCGCGGCGTTGCTGCCTGCTCGTCACGTACAGCAGCGCTGCCCCGCCGATCATGAAGACCGCCACCACGCCGAGCGCGATCTGCGCATCGGTGGCAGTCGAACCGCCGGCCACGATCGAGAGATAGATGACGAAGACCAGCATCACCAGATTGGCGAGCAGGCCAAGCACGGGCACCAGCTTGTGCTTGAGGGGATGATAGTTCGCGGCTGTCTCGCGGCGGAACGCAAACAGCGTGATCACGCAAGTCATGCCGTAGAGCAGGAAGGTGCCGATGTTGCTGACCAGCGTGACCTGAGTAAGCGTGTCGGCGCCGCTAAAGGGGCCGATGCCTGTCGAGGCATAGACACCGACGACCGCCGAGAGCGCCGTCAGCACGATGATGCCCGTGTGAGGAATCGCGTACTTGCCGTGCATCAGCCCAAAGAAGCTCGGAATCTCCTTGTCGCGCCCCATCGCGTACGTGACGCGGACGCCTGTGTTGAGGCACGAGAGCGTCGTACCGATGATGGCGAGAACGACGGTCGAGGCGATGATGACCGTGAGGCCGGTGCCGAAGCCGCCCAGCCAGTTGCCAATGATGCCGGCCACGTCGCCGATCGGCGCCTGCGAGATGGCGGCGGCGTTGAGACCTGTGTTCGTCACCGCGTTCTTGCCAGTGCCGGTCACGATGACATACTGGCTGCCCATGAAGAAGTTCGACGCGAAGTACTCGAAAAGGTAGCAGAACAGGCCCTGGATAGCCAGCGAGAGCAGGATCGCGCGCGGAATGTTCCGCTTGGCGTTCTTGGTCTCGGCCCCCAACGCGGTGACGCTCTCGAAGCCGACGAGCAGCAAGATGGCGATGGTGCCCTGAAAGAACACGTTCGTGAGTGAGTGTGGCCGGACCACGTCGAGCGCGCTGCTATAGGTGTACTGGATGTGTGGATG
Source organism: uncultured Ktedonobacterales bacterium (assembly GCA_964427535.1). Taxonomy (GTDB): domain Bacteria; phylum Chloroflexota; class Ktedonobacteria; order Ktedonobacterales; family JADMIN01; genus CAYRVF01. The sequence continues at coordinate 31,019 of CAYRVF010000036.1, read as the reverse complement.
CGCCACACGGTAGGTGATGGCGAGAATGCTCAGCACAACCAGCGCGACGATTTGGATGACGTTGATGCCGATGGCGGTCGCGGTTGAGCCAGTGATACCGCGATACGCGATGCTGCCGACGCCTACCGCCATGAGAATCGCGACGAGGTAGGCGAACCAGCGATCCCCCGCGAAACCGAATCCAAAGAGGCCAAAGAGGTACTGCACCAGCACCGAGAAGAATCCCACCATCAGACCGGGATAGATCCAATAGTACAGATGCGAGGTCCAGCCGACAACAAACTTGGCCAGGCGCGCGAAGCGGTAGTGTCCCCCCTCCTCATGATTGAGCAACGCCGCCTCGGCAAAGTAGTAGCTGCTGCCCGTGCCAGCTTTCGGGAACAGGTTGGCGAGCTGCGAGTAGGAGTACGCGGTGAGGAATGCGAGCACGAGCGCGAAGAGCAGACCGGGCAGCATGTCTGTCGCGGTCGTGACGCCACCGACCTGTTGCGCGGCCTGCACCTGGAAGGTGATCCACAAGAATGCGCCAGGCGCGATCAGCGCCATCGCATTGACGGTCACGCCTGTCAGGCTCAGCGTCGCTTTCATGCCGGTGGACGATGTGGTGGGCTCGGTGCTAGCCATCTCGGTCTCCTTGTGCTGGTAACGACAACTGCCATACACTCGGGGGCGGGAACAGATAGCGTCGGTGCGGGTGTCCACAATCATCGGAGAGGAAGGCACGATCCCTCGGACTTCGCCGCCTGGCAGGGTCCCAGCGTTGGGAGAGGAGGAGTATGCCGCAGATCATCCTGTGCATACTGTACTATGAAGTATGGTAGTCAAGGACGCGCATATGCACAACGGTCAGTTCGTCAACAACATGACCCGCAAACACTGTGCAACATGCATAGTATCGACGGGCCGGGCGACGGGAGCGCGGAACGACGGACTACCGCCGCGTGCGGTGACGACGCTGACGGTTTTGGCGGTGGTGCCCGTTCGCTCACCAGCAATATCCAGGGCAGAGCCGCCGGCCGGCTCGTGAGCGGCACGGGGGAGCGCGGTCACCCCGAGCGTCGCGACCTGCCAGAGGTGGCACGTCGCCAGTTCAGCGGCTACAGCGTAAGTCGGCGTGAATGGCACAGACGCCGACAGGGAAGAGGTATCGGCCTCCGCCCATACGCCTCAAGACAGCACCGTATCCCAGGTGGTCCCCCCATTGGTCGTCATCTCGACGCCGAATGGACTAGAGACGCACGCAAAGACAGTCCCGGGTGCCGCTGGGTCAACAGCGATGAGGTTCGCTTGCCAGTTGCCCGTTGCCGTCGGTTTCCATGTATGGCCACCGTCCGTGGTGGCATACACCTCGCCGCTGCTCAATGCGTACGCCCTCTGTGGTGTGCCGCCCGCGGCAACTACAGCGTCAAAGACGGTCCCCGATGCGACGGCGGTGATGTGGGCGCCGCCGTCCTCCGAGACATCCATGCCGGTAGCACCACTCGCATAGATTATCGAACCAGCCAGCGCGACCGACGTGATGCCGTTCTGCGTGCCAGCGGCGCGATGCCACGTGGTCCCTGTGTCATAGCTGAAGAACAGTCCGTCCTGGACACTCCAGAGCAGGAGGCGTTGCGGGTACATTGGGTCGGCCACGATGCCGGACGGCGTGGCCGTCGGCACGGCTGGGAGGGCGTGCCACTGTTGACCAGCGTCCTCACTCATATAGACGCCCGTGGTGCCGAGCCGGCTGATGATCGCAAAGAGCTGCCCCGGGGTTGACGCGCCAGCCGCGATGGTGAAAATCGGTGCGGGGAATGCGGAGAGCGCGGTCGCGAGCCCCCAGGTGCGACCGGCATCCGCGCTCGTGTAGATGCCGGGTGCCGCGTGTTTGGCCCGTTCCGGACGCAGGATCGCGAGCACGTAGAGGCGCTGCGGGTCTTGTGCGCTTTGAGCGAGAGTGGCAAACATCAAGCCTTCCATCGACTCCCCGTCGCCCCCGCCAATATCCACCCAGGTCGCGCCGCTATCGCTCGAACGGTACAGCGTGGTATGCGTGGCGAGCAACGCCACTTGCGGCACGCCACGCAGCACCAGGAGGTCGTGCGCGTGATTGGGTGTCCCCGCTGCCGCGGCAGATGATGCGACACTTGGTGTGCCGCACCCCGAAAGCAGCCATACGGCGATCATGAGGAGCAGTGTCACCGCACTGGCGCGGCGAATCTGCGCCTGGCGGAAAGCGACGATCCGCCCACTATGGCCCACTTCATTCAGACCTGCCATGGGCTGCCTTCCTCGTGGTCTCCTCATTTCAGGAGGTGAGCGGAGCGCCGGCGCTGCTGGGGTCTGTACATTCCCTGGCCAGGAGCATACGAGACGTATCGGAGTGCGACACCGTACGAATGGCCTCCCAATGAGGTGACTTTGGTACTGGCGGGACGGTCGCTGTCGGGCTGTTGGTCTCGTCGTAACGTCTGCTTCATCGCGCAGTGCTTTGGCACTTGCTTTGACGCTGCCGCAGCCACTCCGCTTGGGAAGCGCAGAGATACGCAGCGGACAGCGCGCGACCGTCACCAATTCACCCTGTGTAGTATATTGTCAGTATCGCGTTTGTACTCTATTCTGAGTATTGCATCGGGGAGCGGTCTGTTATTCAATAGGACGTGAGTCACACCGGCATCTTGCCTTTCGTCCCCTTTTTCCCTTCTTCACGTTTCTGGCTGTTCTTAGCCGTTCTTAGCCGTTCTTAAATTGTGCGATTACAGCGTCGCGTGTCATCATTTCCGTCGTCATCGGAGCAAACCTGTTCACCGTTACACTGGGCTGTCCTCGTGTGGTTGAGGTGTGGACGGTTGTTGACCGCCAGGACGTGTGACACATGAACACTGATGACATGATCGCGTCTGCGAAGAAACTGCCACGCTCGGCCCGTCACACTCTTCCACGTGCGCGGGGGGAGCGAAACTTCGTTCAGCATGCGGTGCGGATCGCTCACCAGCTGCTCACCTCACATCCTGTGCTGGCCGCGAGAGCGCTCAGTCCGTGGCGTCAATTTCAGCTCGCGAGTTTGCTCGTCCTCCTGATAGCCATGTTCATTACGGGATGGTGGATCAGTATTCAGATCGAGCAGGGGGTGGGTCAGGAGGCCGAACGTCTCAACTCACTGTATATCGACAGCATGATCGCGCCATACGTGATATCTGATCCCGCGAGCAACGTTCTGCCCCCGATCCAGGCGAACGCGCTCAACGCCATTTACGCCAACACGCTGCATCCGAATGGCGTCAACGGCTTCAACATCTGGACTGCCGATGGCCGAATCCTCTATAGCACCGATGCCAAACTCATGGGCCAGAAATTTCCGGTGGATGGCGAGCTGAGGATGGCAGCGAGCGGCCAGGCCACCTGGGAACTCGGCGGTCAGGACATTGGCGAACCCGACATGTCCAGGCTGCAGGCCAATGATACGTTAGGAATCTACAGTCCAGTGCATCAGGTGGGGACGGGCCACATCATCGCGGTGTACGAGATCTACCGCAACGGCAGTCGCCTGCGGAGTGACATCCGCACGGCGCAGGAGCACACCTGGCTGATCGTCGGCGGGGTCACGACACTCGTGTACCTTCTGCTCGCGGGGTTCGTCCAGCGCATTTGCATGACGCTTGCTCACCAGCAGAAGGCACTCCGCTGGCAGGTGGCGCAACTCAGCGATCTGCTAGCACAAAATGAAACCTTGAGCGAGCGCGCTCGCCAGGCCACGCACCGGGTCGCTTCGCTGCATGAGCACATTCTGCGCGACATCGGGACCGATCTGCACGATGGCCCGGCGCAATATGTAGGCGCGGCGCTGCTTCGTCTCGACCTGATCGCGGCCCATTTCGAGGGACATCCCGAAACGCGCATCGAGACCCATGTCGGCGCCGTGAAGACCGCATTGACAGAGGCACTCGCCGAAGTGCGTGGTTTGGCGTCTGGTCTGGTCATGCCCCATATCGAAACCCTGCCACTTGAGGATGTCGTGCTCCAGGCCATTCGCTCGCACGAGCAGACCTACCATACCAGAGTCGCCTTCACGTCTGCTGTGCTTGACCGAGACGTCACGCCGTCGATCAAGATGACGGTCTTTCGCGTCGCGCAAGAAGGCTTGAGCAATGCCTACCGGCATGGAGGTGGGAGAAACGAACGCCTCTCCCTCGCGGTACACAATGATACCCTGTTGCTCACGATCGCGGATAGCGGCCCAGGTTTCGACGCCGCCGCCGCGTTGAACGGTGCGGCCGGAACTGGGCATATCGGACTGGCGGGCATGCGCGATCGCGTGGAAAGTCTGGGGGGGAAATTCTGTATCACCAGTCTCCCGGAAGTCGGCACCACGATTCAGGTGGAACTGCCAGTAATTGATCATGGGGAAGTCTGGAGGTGAGGCGATGCGTGTGGCAGTCGTAGACGACCATCCACTGTTTCGCGAAGGGGTCACCAACGCGCTCTCTGCTGAGTCGGATCTCGTCATTGTGGGGGAGGGTGCGAGTGTTGAGGACGCGGTACGTCTGGCGAACACCCTGCATCCAGAGGTGATGGTCCTTGATCTCGCGCTTCCCGATGGTGGCGGCATCTTCGCGTTGGGCCAGGTCTGCGAAGCCTCACCAGCAACCCGCGTGGTGATCCTGACGTTCGATACGGCGCAGGACCGGTTTCTCGCGGCCCTTTCGGCAGGCGCGACGAGCTATGTGCTGAAAGGGGTCACCGCGCGCGAGCTGGCTGCCATCGTGCGCGCGGCCGGCAAAGGACAGGGCTACGTCCCGCCGGAGCTGGCGGCGCAGGCGCTCCAGGTACGCGTCGGGCGGCCCACACTGCCTGGTACCGCACTGGATGCGCTGACGGCGCGCGAGATGGAGATTCTGAAGATGGTCAGAGACGGCCTCACCAATTCTGAGATCGCGCAGACGCTTTGCCTCGCCGAGACGACGGTCAAGAACAGCATGACGACGATCATGCAGAAACTTCAAGTGCGCAACCGCGTGGAGGCAGCTGTGCTCGCGTATCGTGAGTCCCTTAGCTCACACGAACACATGCATGCCCCTAGTCTGCACCGCCCCCTGTGAGGTCGTGTAGGTCGTGCCGGTTGCTGGCGCCGCCTGTCATCCCCTTACGCTGCCCTCCGCTCCCCCACGACACCCAGGTATAGACATGAGGGGAAGAGCCTCACATCTCGAGCTGCCAGAACCGGAGGCTCCTGTCACTGCCTCAGCCACGTAACGCTGGCATCTGCGCGCCGGCGAAGAGCCGGCGCGCAGATGTGTTGCGCCCACGCACGTTCTCCTCACCAGAGTCCCTACCTCGCCTCTTCATTCCCTGATCTCTTCCTGCCTTGACGACGCTCAGTTGCATTTGCAATGGTCCGCACGGACGTCAGGACGAAAGTCCCTCTCTCAAAGAGCGTGCCGCCGACCATGGTCTTGTGCAAGGGGGGCGCTATGTAGGATGCCCGCCAGCAGCGCATCGCGCATACTAACCACTGTCCGCCGCGACTGCCTCGTCAAACGTGGTCGGCAGACACCTCTCTCCACCGGCCCACGCGTGGGCCTCGCGCCGCGAACCACTGCCCAGGGTTCTTGTCCAGTCGTCCGCGCAACGGGTGCCTTCTGGCGCACGCTCGCGGGCGCTTTCCGTCTCCGCTGGCCTCATATGTTCGACGCATAGAGCAAGTAGAGCAACACGCAGCACAGCCCATGCGCCAGATGGTCGTGGCAAGCACCTGAGCTGACGCCTACCTGCGGGAGCACAGAGCGAGTTGAGCGTGAGTTCATCTTGCGTCGGAGCCACACACGATCGGCATCGACGGCGAATCCGTGGAAAGCAGAGGGGACGAGATGCCACATGGCAGAGCGGCGCAACGAGACGAGGGGCAGAGGCGACAGTTCTTTGTGGCTGAATGGGCCGCGAGCTCAAGGCACAGCAGGGAGTGGCGCGCTCTGTCCGCGTCCATAGTGTCCGGCCCAAGCCTGACGAGTTGTGCGATCCGTGCCGAGCGGCAAGTAGCTGTCACCCCCTCCACCACGCAGGCACACCAGGGCAACCGGCACGGCAACGACCCCGCGAGGCATGTCCGCGAACGGGACGCCGTTGATGGTCGGAGCGTCCGCTTGCGCGGGCCTCCCGTGACGGGCTGAAGCGCCAACCAACGGCGAGCTGTCTCACAACCGTTCTGGGAGGTCACCTATGACCGAGTGGCGAAACCTTCGGCGAGCACTCATGCGACCAGCGCTGGGTGTGCTCACCGTGCTGGTCGCGAACACGGGCCTGATCACGACGCTCGCGCTGTGGACTATGCCCCAGCAAGCGCACGCGGCGCCCCTGGCGACCACTCCGATCCTGAAACTCCAGGTCCAGAGCGCGCGCAGCTGGATACCAGCGGGCCTCCATCAGGGGGACGCGATTCCGCATTATCACTGGCTGATCGTCCAAAACGATGTAGGCAATCCCAGCCACTACGGCACGAATCTCGGCGCAAATGATATCCACAACTCTAACTATGCCTGTACGCCGCCAGGACAGGGCGGAGATCCGAGCTACCCCGACAATTGTCAGTGGAGCTCGATTCACTCGTTTAAGGGCGGCGCGGGCGCCGTCGGCGGCCCGAATGGCGCCGCCGACGCCGAGATCGTGGCGCAAGGCGACGAGTCGAACCTGAACGCGACCACAGGTCTCGACACGACCTCGTGGCCGCAGAACTCGTTTAACCCCAACCGCAGTTACATGATCAACGTTACGGCGGGTGGGTACGACGTAGCGGGCTGCACCAAGGACGCCACACACACCTGCCATGTCGATGGATTCGAGGTAGGTGCGGCGTACTTTAACGCCCCGCTGACAGGCTCAGGTGTGGTGACTGTCAGCTTGCAGCCGGACCCGCTGCCACTCTCGACGGTGCGCATGAAGGTGTATTACGACTCCAACACCAATGGCGCATACGACACCGGTGAGCAGAACCTTCAGGGCTTCGAGGGCCACATCGCCGACCCCAATGGCGTGGTGACCAACGACTACTGGGGAAACCCAATCTGCACCACGTACCAACATGACGCTAATGGGCTGTTCATCTACGGCAGCGATGGCAAGCCAGCGATCCAGCAGACTGGCGGCCACTGCTACAGTGACGCGAATGGTGTCGTCACCATCCCGTACCTGCAGCAGAATCACTTCACCTCGACGGTGACGCCCCCGAATGGCCAGACGTGGTGGCAGACCTCCTCGCTCGACGGCGACAAGGACTGGGACACCTGGGCGATTCAAGGGTGGGACGGCTACGACCCCGAGTTCATTCAGGGCAAAGAGAATTGGCCGTTCGCGGAATTCGGCTTCGTCAAGCCGCTTGGCGACCAGACGAACCACGCGCCCGTCACCGCGACTCCCACCAGCAAGGGCACAATCAAAGGTCAGGACGTCGCGGCCTCAGAATGGGTGCCGAATGTCGGCGCGTATAACCTCGGCGCCAATCAGGGCGTCAACGTCGTCGGCCCGATGGCCCCGCCGCAGATTCCCGCCACCGACCCCGTCGTCGTCGGACTGGTGAACCTGAACGGAAACGACAACACCATTTACAATGGGCTGGCAAATCCTGACGGATCGTTCGTCATCAACAACGTCCCCGATGGCGACTACTCGGTCTTCGTCGTCGACGAATACCAGATCTGGCTGCAGGAGTCGAAGTCCGTCTCGATCGTGAATGGCAACGCCGTCGACCTGGGGAACATCGAGTCGGCGGCATGGTTCAGCGACGTTCACGGCAAGGTCTGCTTCGACACCAACCGCAACGGCAAGTGCGACCCCGGCGAGCCAGGCATCCCTAATTTGCCCGTGCAGCTGCTCGGCCGCGACAATAGCGTTCAGCAGTACGGTGACGCGACGATCATCACGGACGCCAACGGCAACTACGACTTCCACCGGGCGTATCCGTGGGGGCGCTTCGTCGTCCAGCAGGGCTACTGGGAGAATTACTACACCGTCGGCGTGACGTATCAGGCCGATAATCAGCCACAGGAGACGACCGAGATCGCCAACGGCGGTTTCGTCGACCTGAGCGTGCTGAATCAGGTCGGCCACCAAGACCGCATCGACTGGGCCATCCACACGTACGAGACCGATCCGACCTATATCGCGCAAGGGTACCCCTCCACGGGCGGTATCGTTGGCGAGATGGTCTACAACATCAACCGTTTCACCCAGGATCCGTATCTCACCGCCTCATCGGTCAACGAGCCCGGCATCTCGGGCATCCCCGTCCATCTGTACGCACCGGTAACGTGCGACCCGACGCAGACGCCTCCGGCCGGCATGCAGTGTACGAAGGAAACGACCTCGTACGGCAGCAACACCTACCTGACCTATAACCCGCCGAACGCGGCCCAATATCCCGGCGACGGTTCGCTCGTGAAGCTCTCCGACGGCAGCACTGGCAATCTGACGCTGCCAGACGGCTCGTCGTGCGCGGGCCAGCATTACTGCGGCGCGCCGATCGACCTCAACGACCCGTACATGTCGGAGACCTGGCAGCGACCGGTGAACTGCACCGCCCGCCAGTTCGACGGCAGCCCGCTCGTGCAGCAGCAAGTCCTGCCATCGACGACGGGTGGCCACGGCTGCCTTGAGGCGCCGTTGCTCGGCCAGCAGGTCGGTGACAACTCGCAGCAAGCGACCACCGGCATCACCGGGGCCAACCTCGTCAACGGCAACTACGGCTTCACGCAGGTGAAAGTGGACCCGAAGACTGGTCAAGCGTTGAGCGCTCCGGAAACGATCCCCGCTGGCGACTACATCGTCGCGCCGGACGTCCCCAAAGACCCGATCACGGGGAAGCCGGTGTACGTGGCAACCAAAGAAGAAGACCTGAACATCAACCAGGGCGATACGTATTTTGCCGCGGGTGAGTCACCTACTGTCACGCCGACGCTCGCAGCGGCCAAAGTACCGAACGTGCCGTCGCCACAGATTCCGCCGCCACCGTGCGTCGGCCCGCTGCACACGGTGAACGTCGTCAGCGACCCCACACAGGCGAACTTCGACCCGAACAACCCCTCGACGACGTCTGGCGTGTACAACCCGTCGTTCGCGGCGGCAGGCGGCAGCCCATTCCAGGGCCAGTTCAAGTCGATGTGTACCTCGAAGCTCGTCACGGTGCGGCCTGGGCGCTCGACCACACCGAACTTCTACTGGCACCCCAACTCGGACGTGCCGCTGCCCGGGCGTATCTTTGGCCTGGTGACAGACGACCTCAACCTGTCCACCAACCCCAAGGAGCTCAACTACGGCGAGAAGTACGGCCTGCCGAACATCCCGATCGGCATCTACGACTTCGATAACCGGCTCGTCACGACGGTCTACACCGACCCGAACGGCGAGTACGACGTGCTCCTGCCCTCGACGACGACGTACAACTGCCCGAACCCAGACTCGGTCTGCCCGAACGTCTACCGGTTCCTGGAGAACGATCCGGGGCAGCCGGGGCATCTCAACCCGGGTTACAATCCGGCCTACCGGACCATGAGCGCGATGTTCGAGGTGTTCCCGGGCATCGACAACGGCGGCGACCTTGCCCCGCTGCCTGCCCTGCAGTCTATCGAGTCCCCGGGCGTGCAGTACACCCATCCGGTGGCCTGCCAGGTGAACGACTCGACAAACACGTCGGCGCCGCTGGTGCCCGAGTTCTACTCCGTCGATCGCCTCGATCTCCAGTATGGCGATACGGGAGCGAATCGATACATCACCATCAACGGACAGCATTTCGGGGCCGCACAGGGCACTGGACATGTCCAGATGGATGGATCGAACGTGCCGATCGTCTCATGGAGCGATGGGCAGATCGTCTTCAGAGTACCGACCGGAATGGGTACAGGCCCCCACCAGGTGACGGTCATCTCTGGCAACGGACAGAAGGCCGCTAACGGCGTGACTATCCACGTGCTCGGCTATGGATACAATCCAACCGTGTTTGAGGTCGGCCCAGGAAAGACCTATAACTCAGACACCGATGAGCACGCTATCCAGCACGCGTTGGACGCGGCGTCCAAGAAGGCGAGAGCATTGGTGCTCGTCTATCCTGGCACACCGGGTGGCGGTCCCTACGGTGGCTACAACCCACTGGGCGCGTACTACGAGAACCTGATCATCCACTCCCCCGTCAAGCTGCAGGGCGTCGGCCCTGGCGGCACCCGCGCCGATGGCACGTACGTGCCCGGCACAGTGATCGACGGCGTGGGATTCGGGACCGATAGTGCGCGTGATACCGCATGGCAGAACACCATCAGCTCGCTCAGTGCCGTTCTGGGGCCGGGCGCGGCGCCGATCAACGACGCCACGGTCGCGCTTCCTGAGGGCGAGGTGGTGCTGGTGGTCGCGACGAGCGCCACGCAGTACACCAGCGGGTTCAAAGCCGCGATCGACGGCATGCAGATCACTGGTGGTGACACATCGCAATTCGCGCCGAACGCCCTCAAGCTCAACTACGAGTATCTGGGGGAAGGCACGAACCCCCAGGCTGCCACCAACACGCCATCGAATCCGGACCAGGGTGGTGGCATCGTGGCGCTGGCTTCGACGCGCTACCTGCAGGTGACGAATAACCTCATCGCCAGCAACACCGGCGCGTATGCAGGCGCGATCCGCATGGGCACGCCGACGGTCGGCGACAACAACCTGGATGGCGTCACCATCTCGCACAACCGCATCATCGACAACGGCGGCACCAACCTGGCCGGGGCGATCGGGATATTCACCGGCACCCGCGGCTACGAGGTCAGCTACAACGACATCTGCGGCAACTTCTCCGCTGAGTACGGCGGTGGCATCAGCCACTACGGTCTGAGCGGTGCCAGCACAGTCACGCACGCGACGAAGAGCAGCATCCACGACAACCGTGTCTACTTCAACGGCTCGTACGACGAGGGCGCGGGCATCATCATCGCTGGTGAGCAACCCGCGACAGCGACCGCGGTCTCGCCGGGAGCCGGTGCGGTAGACGTCTACAACAACCTTCTCCAGGGCAACCTAGCCAACGACGACGGCGGTGGGTTGCGCTTCCTGGATGCGGGCAACTTCGCCTACAACGTCTACAACAACATGATCGTGAACAATGTCTCCACCCATGAGGGCGGCGGCGTCTCGATCGACAACGCGCCCGCGGTCCGGTTCTACAACAACACCGTGATGAAGAACCTCACGACCGCGACGGCGCAGACCAGCCACGGCGAGGCGGAGCCGGCCGGGCTCTCGACCGGGCTCAACAACGCCTACTTCCAGGCGACGCTGCCAGTAGGGTCTCCCAACTTCAGTAACCCGGTGATGTTCAACAACATCTTCTGGGATAACCGCGCGGGTCACTGGGACGGGATGAACATCATCGGTATCGGCGGGAAGGTCTGGGGCACGGGCGCCAACGCTGGCCAGCTCGTTCCCGATCCGACGCCTATCAACTACTGGGACATCGGCCTCGCCAATGGTGACCCCGGCACCCTCGCGCCGACCTATTCGATTCTGGAGCCGACCACCAACGGCGGCGTGCCTAACCCGTACGCCTCTGGCACAGGCAACAAGACGACTGATCCAGGCATCATAACGCCGTACGACCTCACCGTCTCGGCGCTGCCCTGGACCGGCAATCCCCAACTCGTCGCGCCTGTGACGGTGGCGGTCGATTCACCAGTGTCGATTCTGGGCAACTACCGGCTGGCGTCCAACGCCTCGCCCGCGTACAACGCCGGTGCGGCGAGCGCCAATGGGTTCAACACGCTGACCGGGGCAAACATCACAATCCACGCTCCAACCTTCGACTTCGATAACCAGCCGCGCCCGCTGCACACCTATTTCGACATAGGCGCGGATGAGCTCAGGTAGCGTGCGCTTCCGCGCCAGGCATGTCTGGGGACGATCAGCGACATAGCCGCTGTCGGCGGACCGTCCCCACCAGGCGGGATGTGGGCGACGGGACCTCCCCGTTGGCGGCTCCGTCGCCCGCATCCCAACCAGCACATGCCGCGCATACCTGGCACTGTGATTTCGGCTCTTCACTGAGGAGGTCCTCCGATGAGTACCCCTGGCTCGGGCACACCCATCTCGCGCCGCCGCCTGCTTCGGTGGGGTGGCGGCGCGGCTGTCGCCCTTGGGCTCGGTGGCATGACGGCATCCTGGCGAGGCCGTGTGCTGGCCCCCGCCGTGACACAGGCGGCTGGGTACACGACACCCAAGCCGACCGTGCTCAGGCACCTGGCGGCGACGGACGGGTGGATTCACATTCCTGGCTCAGTTCCCACCTATAGCCCAGACCCGGCGGCGCCCGCGGGCAAGACGACCTACGTCTTTGGCTTTCGCAATATGACGGGGCTAGCTGACAACGTGATCGCGACGCAGAAGGGCAAAGTGCAGCACTCTGCCCCACTGCTCTATTTCGACCAAAACGACGCGATCCAGATCAACCTGACCAATCTTGGTCTGCAGCAACGCCCCGACCTGGTAGACTCGCATACCATTCACTGGCACGGCTTCCGCAATGCGCTGCCGATTTTCGATGGCGTCCCCGAGATGTCGGTCGCCACGCCAATCGGGCAGACCTTCCCGTACTACTACCACCCGACCGATCCGGGCACCTACATGTACCACTGCCACTTTGAGGACGTCGAACATGTGCAGATGGGTATGGAGGGCATCGTCTTCGTCCGCGCCGCGCAGAATAAGACGGGTGTGACGCAGGGCGGCCAGCTCGTCGCCCCGATCGCGCGGGCCGCCGGTGGCACGGATGCCAACGCACCGTTCGGCTATGTTTACAATGACGGCGTCGCGCTTGGCGACCCCATGTCCACGGCATACGACCGCGAGTATGCGCTCTTCCTCGGCGATATGTGGGCGCAGGCGCACTACAACGACGCCCACATTCAGGCCACCGACTGGAGCGACTACCACGCCGACTTCTACCTGATGAACGGCCGCTCCTACCCGGACACGCTGGCGCCAAATGGTGGCGGCACCGACACCTCGACGGGCGAGCTGATCTCCCCGAGCGGGCGCCCGGACCTGCAGCATCAGCCGCTCTCGTCGCTGATCCAGTGCAACGCTGGCGAGCGAGTGCTGGTGCGGCTTGTCAACCTCGGCTATACGCAAGCCTCCATGCGCCTGAGCGGTATCCCGATGCACATCGTAGGCAAAGACGCGACGCCGCTGCGCGGCAGGGCCAATGGCCTGCGCACCGGCGCCGACACGAGCTACATCACCGATACCGTGATGATCGGCGCTGGTGAGAGCTTCGACGCGATCTTCACCGCGCCATCCACCACGGGCACGTACCTGCTCTACAACAACGCGATGGGCGCGCTGACGACCCCTGGTGGCACAGGGCTCGGCGGGCAGATGACCGAGGTGCGCGTCGCGGCGGCAGGTACATACCCGCCGCAGACCAGCCCCAACGATCTGCCTTTCATTGTGTAAGCGTGAGCCGCGCGGAGAGAGCGAGAGCACACCCATTCGCTCGACCTGCGCTTCTCGAGGAGCAGCTCACATGCGAGTACCAGATTCCGAGCAGCCTCCGACCACGGCCCCCACGCGCGGCTTCTGGGAGCGGCTGCACAGCGGGCTGAGTCAGGTGCGCCCGCCCAACAGGCGCACGATCCCGGTCCACCGGCGCGTTCTGGCGGGAGTAGCCATCGCGAGTGTCACTGCGCTGGTCGTCGCCGGGTACCTGCAGTCACCCACTCCGGCGAAGGCGGCGAGCGGCCCCACTTCTGGCGTGGTCTGCACCACCGCCAGTGGCACACACCCCAGCTTCGCGCTGACGGCGGAGTCGGGGATGATCAACATGCCTGACGGCAATACGATCTTCACCTGGAGCTACGTCCCCACTGGCGGCGCGTTCCAGTTTCCAGGTCCCCAGTTGTGCGTCAATCAGGGCGATACGGTGACGATTACGCTCACCAACAATCTGCCGGAACGCACCTCGATCATGTTCCCCGGCATCGACGGGGTGACAGTCAACGGCGTCGCCGCGCAACCAGAACTGAACGGGACGGACGTCGTCTCGCTAACCAACAGCGCGGCGACAGCCGGTGGCACGGTCGCCTACACGTTCACCGCGACGCACCCTGGCACGTTCCTCTATGAGAGCGGCACCGACGTCGGCAAGCAGGTGCAGATGGGCCTCTACGGCTCGCTGATCGTCCGGCCCACGGGAGTGACCCCGCCCTCAGGCGCAGCGTGCGCATACGACTGCTCACACAGCGTGTATGCCCCGAACACCGAGTACGTCATGTTGCTCTCGGACGTCGACCCCGCGCTACATCAAGCGGTCGAATTCGGGCAGGCGTACGACGTCACGCAGCTGCACCCGCGCTACTGGCTGATCAACGGGCGTGCCTTCCCCGACACCATCGCGCCGAACAACGCGGCGTGGTTGCCCGCGCAGCCGTACGGCTCGCTGGTGCATATCACCGTCACCGATCCGAACGCGAACCCGAACCAGCCGCCCGCGCTGGTACGGTATCTCAACGCCGGGTCGCTGCCCTTCCCGTTCCATCCCCACGGTGAGAATGGCACGGTCATCGCCCGCGACGGCAATCCCCTCGTCACGAGCAACGGCACCGACCTCTCCTATGAGACCTTTGCCACCACCGTTGGGCCAGGGCAGACCTGGGACGAGCTCTACAGCTACGCGAATCAGGAACAGTACGACCCCAACGGCAATCCCATCCCGGTCACGCTGCCGCAACTACAAAACCAGACCTTCAAGGGCAACGCGACCTACTACAGCGGCAGCCCGTATCTGGGCTATCAAGGTGCCCTCCCAACCGGTGTCACCTCCTACAACGAGTGCGGCGAGTACTACATGGTCTGGCACAGCCACGACCTGTATCAAGTCGCCAACTACGACACCAGCTTCGGAGGCATGTTGACCTTGGAGCGCATTGATCCTCTACCCGGCAAGCAGGCGCCGGGCACGACATGCACGCCATAAGGAGCAGGCCATGAACAACTCCACTACGCCGGCTCGACGTGGCCTGTTCCGATCGCGGCAGATCGCCATGTCGCTCGTGCTGACGCTGGCCGCGCTGGCAGGCGTCTCCACGACCGCGCTGGCCGCTTCGGCGAGCTCTGCCGCTCGCGCTAACAGGATCACCCGGGTCAGTCAGGTACGGGTAGCGCGTGTCTCGCAAGGCACGCCAACGCTGAACGCACACGCCAGCGCGTCGCCAACACCTTCCAACGCCAAGGCGGCTTCCAAACCGGCGACGACTAGCAAGTCCTCAACACCGTCGACAGCGAAACCAGCGAAGGCGCAGGCTCCCCTGAGGCCGATGGCCGCGCTGCCCGCCTCAACATGCACTCTCGCGGCGAATGTGCGGAGCTGCGACCTGTACGCGATGACGGGCACCTCCACCCTGCCCGGTGGCGCGACCACCCCGATCTGGGGCTTCGCAGCCACCTCGGCCGGTCCAGCGACCCTGCCGGGGCCAGTGCTGATTGCGAACTCCGGCGAGACGCTGAACATCACACTGCACAACGTCAACGTACCGACGGCGACCTCGCTCAGCCTCTCGCAGGCCGCGGCTCCGCCTGACACCACGGGCGTCACGCAAGGCAATAGCACGACCTACACGTTCAACAACGTGTCGCCTGGGACCTATCTCTATGAGGCGGGCCTCACCGCGAACGGGCCGCGCGAGACGGCGATGGGCATGTACGGAGCGCTGGTCGTACGGCCGGCAAGTTGTGCGCAGTGCGCGTACGACTCGAACAGCGCGTTCGACGACGAGGCGGTAGTGGTCCTGAGCGAGATCGACCCCGCGCTCAATGCCGATCCGCTCAACTTCAACATGCCCAGTTACAATCCGAAGTACTGGCTGATCAACGGCCAAAGCTATCCGAACACCGCCGCGATTGGCACGAACGCGGGACACAAGGTGTTGCTGCGCTACGCCAACGCTGGCCTGGAAGTCCACTCGATCAGCATCCTCGGCCTGGACCAGACGATCGTCGGCGTGGATGGGAAAGTGTCCTCCTACCAGGAAGCCATCGCGGCCGATACCGTCCCAGCGGGCGCAAGCCTGGATGCGATCGCCAGTGTACCAACGAACGCCGCGGCAGGGTCGGCATACCCGTTGTTCGAGGCCGCGATGCACCTCGACAACAACGGCACACTGAGCACGACGACGAACCCGCTCTCGACCATTAGCACCGGAGGCATGCTGGCCTTCGTGCAGGTCGCTGGCGGGTTCAGCCCGAGCACCGCGCCTGTTACCAGCAACGTCACGCTCAGCCCCAATCCCACCAATGGGGGTGGGACGGAGACGCTCAACGCGACCGCGACGTCGTCCACAGCCAACATCACGGCGATGGAGTACTTCGTCGATCAAATCGGCCCAAATGGGTCGGGGACAGCCATCAGCTCTGCCGCGCTCGGCGGGGGACAGAATGTCACCGTGCAGGCGGACGTGACGGCGGCGCTGAACGGGCTGGCGGCGGGAAACCACGCGTTCTACGTCCATGCGCAGGATGCCAACGGACAGTGGGGCGACGTCTCCTCGGCGGTGCTCAACCTGGTCAAGTCTGGGCCAGTAATGAGCAACATGTCGCTGACGCCCAATCCCACCAACGGCACATCCGACGTGCAGTTGCTGGCCACCGCAAGTGACGCGGCGAACGGCAATCAGAACGTGCAAGCCGCTGAGTACTTCATCGATCCGTCGGGTACGCCGGCCGGTGGGTCGGGCACCGCGCTCGACTTCGTGTGTACGTCGGGCGTCACTCCACCATGCCCCGCGCCGACCGTCTCGCTGTCGGCGACGCTGACGGCGGCAACCGTGGCGGGCCTCCCCGAGGGCGCGCACACCATCGCCGTCCGTGCCCAGGACGCGCTGGGCAACTGGGGCACCCTCGCCAATATCACGTTGAAGGTCGACAAGACCGGCCCAGCCACGAGCAACCTCTCCGCACTGCCCTCGCCCACCAACGGCCAGTGGGGTAATCCGGTGGTTGGAGTTGATGCCTACTACGAGGTCATCAGCGCCAACTTCAGCGACCCCGTGGTCAATGGCGCCAACGGGAACATCACCGCTGCCGAGTATTTCGTCGATACAACGGGGGCGAACGGATCGGGCACTCGGCTGCAGCCGGCCAACGGCGCGCAGTATAACAGCCCGAACTCGTCCGGCTACGCCTGGGTGCAACTGTGGCAGATCGCCGCGCTCGCCGAAGGCCAGCACATGGTCTACGTCCACGCGCAGGACGCGGCTGGCAACTGGGGACCGATGGCGAGTGTGGCGCTGATCATCGACAAGACCGGGCCAACAGTCAGTAACCTGGCGGTAACGGCACCCAACGCACAAAACCAGGTGACGCTCACCGGCACCGCCACCGACCCGAATGTGGCGGGCATGACCAGCGGGTCATCGATCATCGGGGCCGAGTACTTCATCGGGAGCGATCCGGGGGCCGGCAACGGCATACCGCTGAACATCGTCCAGGTGAGTAACCCAGCAAACTTCACCGGCACGATCACGGTGAGTGGCGCGCCGACCTTCAACGTCCGCGCGGAGGACGCGGCCCACAACTGGGGACCGGTCGTGCAGGTCTCGGTCACGCGGCCGAACGCGATCTTCGCGAATGGCTTCGATAGCGGCACCCTCTCCGGCTGGTCAGCGACCGGTGGCACCGCGGCCCGCCTGGCCGTCGTCGCTGCCGCCCGGCAGAGCGGCGCGTACGGCTTACGCGCGACGGTCAGCAGCGGGACATCCGGCTATGTGCAGGACAATACCCCCTCTGCGGAGACGTCGTACTACGCCAAGTTCTACCTCAACCCGAATACGCTGGCGCCTGGCACACATACCGTGACGATCTTCACCGGGCTGAACGGGGCGAACGCGCAGCTATTCAGTGTGCAACTCCGCAAGTCCGGCACGACCTATCAGGTCGCCGTCTCGGCAGTCGGTAGCGGCACCACGACTACGTCGAGCTGGGTCAACCTGACGAGCGGATTCAACGCGATTGAGGTGTTCTGGCAGTCGTCTACGTCGGCGAGCGTGAAGCTGTGGGTCAACAACACCAACAGCGGAAGCCCGAACGCGACGATTAGCCCCATCGACACCAGCGCCAACACGCTGGAGACGGTCCGGCTCGGACCGCAGGGGACGTTGACGGGAGTCTCCGGCAACATCTACCTCGACACCTTCTCCTCAACACGGTCGGCGTTCATCCCGTAGTGCGGACGCATACGCGTTCACGTCTAGATGCCTAACAGGCGAGGCGGCGAGCAGAGGGTTACGCTTCTGCTCGCCGTGCCCGCGCTCTCTCGGGAGTTGCTCTATGGCCGCACAACGCTCCATGCCAGCCCGCGCGGTCTTGACTGACCGACAGCGGTCCCAGGTGGTGCCCACGGTAGTGCTCTCGCTGCTGCTGGTCGCACTCGTCACCGGCATCATCTGGAGCACCCATCAGACGTCTCCGACGTATTCCGCGACCGTCCCAACCAACCCGGCCGTCGAGGCCAAATGGGGCGTGCGCGTAACCCAGATCGGCGTCACCGCCGATGGCGGCATGGTTGACTTTCGATTCGTCATCTTGAATGCCGACAAAGCCGCCGACATGATGCTCAACGTCAAAAACCTGCCCGTCCTCGTGGATGAGCAAACCGGCACGAAGCTCACCTCGACGGTTGAGATGGGCGATGACCACTCGTACAACGTCGGGCAGACCTACTTCATGCTGTATCGCAATACCGAAGGGGTGGTGCATTCCGGCTCCCCCGTCACCGCCCAATTCGTCGGCAACCTCACGATCCAGCACATTCTCGCCAGGTAACCGTATTGCGTCGCTAGAAAACCGAGCCGCACTAGACAGGCGAGTCCTCAGCAGGTCACGGATGCGCGCGATCGTCGCGTGAGAAGACGTCATAGCGCGCATGCACAAGCGCAGACAAGGGATGGCCAACCATGCGTTTACGACGGCTACGACGGCGAACTCCGATGATCGCGCTGGCCTGCGCGGTGCTGCTCGCCCTTACCCTCGGGGGCCCCTCACTCATATCGGCGCATGCCACGCTGTTGCGTACCGACCCGGCAGATGGCGCTGTCCTGGCACACCCGCCGAAACAGATCCATCTCTGGTTCGCGCAGTCGGTCCTGCTGAACTTCTCCCACTTCGCGCTGGTGGACAGCGCAGGCAAGCGTACCCCGATCTCTCACGCCCATGGCGCGGCCCCACCGTCAGCGGCTACGCAGAGCACTTCGGCGCTCCCCGCCTCCTATACAGCATCCGAGACACCAGAAGTCCTGCTCGATATGCCGTCCCTGACACGTGGCGCGTACCTGCTTGACTGGCAGGTCGTGTCGGCGGATGACTTGCACTCGACCTCGGGCCAGGTGGCATTTGGGGTAGGAGTGCAGATCGCCCCGCGGCACTCGGCGGCTGATGCGACGAGCGCCGCGCCGTCCGCCGGCGAGGTGGTGGTGCGCTGGCTGAATTTCGCTGGCATCGCGGGTCTCGTTGGGGCGTTGGCGTTAGCCCTGCTCATCATGCCGCACACTCGACCCGGCGAGCCATCTGACGAAGCGAGGGTGACGCTTCCTGTCGCCGATACGGCTATTGCCACACGCCGGCGTCTGCTCGGCTTCGCGCTTGCGAGTGGCTGCGGCGCGCTGCTGGCCTCCCTGATCTTGCTCGGAATCCAGGCAGCCACAACTGGAGGCGCGTTGCAGTCGCTGCTCACGACCGGCTATGGAGTTCGCTGGGCGCTCGGCACCGCCACGCTGCTCGCCCTCCTAGCCTGCTGCACTGTCCTCTACGCACCGCACACGCTGGCATGGGCATCCTCGCGATATCGTCCGCGCTTTCAGGATCAGCGCACCGTGAATCTCGTGCTCAGCCTGCTGGTCGTGGTGCTCCTTCTCTCGCAGGCATTGCAGAGCCACACGACCACCACAACGGCGAGCACGGCGCTCGATGTCGCCATGATGACGCTGCACCTGCTCAGCGCTTGTCTGTGGACGGGCGGCCTCGGGGCGCTCATCATCGCCTGCCTGCCATTGCTTCGCCGCGGCGGAGACGGGGTCGCACTGGCGCTGGCAACCCTCCGCCGGTTTGGGCTGGTCGCGCTGGTAAGCGTGATCGTCCTGTCGATCACGGGGCTCTACGCCGCGGGGAAGGTGGTGGCAACCCCGGACGCATTGCTGATCTCTCGCTACGGTCAGACCTTGTTGCTCAAGGTCGGGCTGGTGCTGGTGGTTGGTGCGATCGGACTTCTCCATGCCGCATCTCTGCATCCCACCATGGGCGAGCCACTCGCGCGCATCCTCCGTCGGCCCCCTGGCTGGCGGCTCCTCTCGATACGCTCTCTGTCGCGCACTTTGCTGGTCGAGGCTGGAGGTGGACTGCTGGTCGTCCTCCTGGCGGCGGCGCTGGCGGCGAGCGCGCCAGCACTCGGGCCAACGTATGAGCCCATCACGTCGACCGTGAACCCTGCGTCCGCACAGTTCAACGGTCCCGCCAACGACCTCTACGTCATCGCGAACATTCGGCCGAATCGCCCGGGTCCGGTGTTCATCACGATCGGCGTGTACAACACCCGACGCCCCGCGCCTGCACAGATCACTGGGGTAGACGCATTCCTGCTCTCGCCCACGGGAGACACGCTCGATCACCGCGTCGCAACCGCCTTGGGCGGAGACAATTACCAGATTACCGGCGTCACCCTCGCGCGATCAGGCAGCACAGGCATGCGGGTGCTAGTGCATCGCGACCGGTTGCCTGTCGCGGAGCTTACACTCAATTGGACCGTCGCGAGCCCCACACCGCCGGGAGTCGTGCCACATGCCACGATTCTCTCTCAACAGCCACTCGCCCCACTCGCCGATGGCGCCGCAGTCGCACTGTTGATCCTGGCTGTGGGCGCGGGAGGGGTCCTGTACGCGCGGAGCCGACGTACTCCAGCGCCAGTACGCGCCGAGGCAGAAGAAGACGCGGCGTTGGTGAAGGAGGAGGCGCATGCGTAAGGCCCAGTCCGTTGCCCTCTTGTTCGTCTGCGCCGTGTTGCTGATTGCGGTCTCGGTCCCGGCGCTGGCATCGCCCGCGGCCACGTCTATGGCCATCGCGCCCGGCGGCAACTCCGTAGATGCGGCGTCAGTACCGATATTTGGACCCGGGGTCGAGGACAGCCTCGCGGCGCTCGCACCCACCGGCCAAACCAGCGTGATCGTGACCCTCAAAGACCAGGTGAACCCGCGGAGCATCGGCGGCAAGACACGACATGAGCGGCTCAAGAACGTCGAGAGCACACTGCAGCAGAAGGCGAACGCGACGCAGACCAAACTCCTGCGTCGCCTGCGGCAGTATCAAAAAACCGGCGAAGTCTCCGCGCTGCACCCGATGTGGATCACGAACGCGATCGCCATCACCGCGACGGCCGACGTCATCCGCGAGATGGCTCAGCAACCAGAGGTGCGCCAGATCACGACGGATGCTACGATATCAATTCCAGCAGGCTATAAGACCGCCGCCAGCCCAACCATCGCGGCGAATCTCAGCCTCTTCAACGCGCCCGCGCTCTGGAACATGGGCTTTCAGGGGCAGGGTATCGTTGTGGCCAGCATGGACACCGGTGTGGATACCTCGAACCCCGATCTGGCAGCCACATGGCGTGGCGGCTCCGATAGCTGGTACGACCCCTATGGCCAGCATGCGACGCCGGCCGATCTGAGCGGTCATGGCACGTGGACGATGGGGGTGATGGTCGGCGGGTCGAGCAGCGGCACCAGCACCGGCGTCGCCCCACAGGCCAAGTGGATCGCGGCGAAGATCTTCAACGATCGCGGCACGGCCACGACGAGCGCCATCCATCAGGCGTACCAGTGGCTCCTCGACCCTGATGGGAATCCGAATACGGCAGACGCGCCGAACGTCGTCAATAATTCGTGGACGTATAGCAATGTCAACGGCTGTGACACGACCTTCGAGCAAGACCTCGCGAACCTCACGGCCGCGGGCATCGTCTCGGTGTTTGCCGCGGGCAACTATGGCCCGAACGCCGCCACCAGCGTTAGCCCGGCCAACAACCCCGACGCCTTCGCGGTCGGCGGCGTCGACAACACAGACGCCATCGACACGAACAGCAGTCAGGGTCCTACGACCTGCGGATCATCGCGCACGTACCCCGATGTGGTCGCGCCAGATGTCGGTATCCCGACGACGGACCTCGGCGGCCTCTACACGACGGCCACTGGCACGTCTATGGCAGCGCCCCAGGTGGCGGGCGGCCTCGCGCTCCTGTTGAATGCCTTCCCGCAGCTGACGCCTGCACAACAGCGCATCGCGCTCACGTCCAGCGCACATGACCTTGGCGCGCCAGGCCCAGACAACACCTTTGGCGCCGGACAGATCGATCTCCTCGCCGCCTATAATCTCATCGCGAGTGGCGCACTCCCCACGCCGACGCCTACGCCGCCTCCGACACCCACCCCGACAGCCACACCATCACCAACGGCGACAAACACGCCGACGCCACCTCCGACGCCGACAGCGACCCCCACGCCCCCCAACACGATCTTTGCTGACGGCTTCGAATCTGGCAACACCAACGCCTGGTCAGCCACGGGAGGCACAGCGGGACGCCTGAGCGTGACGGCCGCCGCCGCGCAGTCGGGCGCCTACGGATTGCAGACCAGCATCAGCGGTGGCACGTCTGGCTATGTGCAGGACACTACACCGGCGGCGGAGATCAGTTATCACGCGCGGTTCTACCTGAATCCGAACAGCGCGAGCGTGACGACGACCGCACGGACCATCTTCTCTGGCCTCGACAGCGCGGGCAAGACCCTGTTCAGGGTGCAGATACGGCGTCAGTCCGGTGGCGCCTATCAGATCGCCGCAGCCGTCGTGACGAGTAGCGGCACCACCACCACGACGAGCTGGTACACCATCAGCGGGACCACATTTGGCGCCGTCGAGATCGCATGGCAGGCGGGCGCCCAGGCCAGCTTTAGCCTCTACACGGGCGGCACCCTGCGCCAGACCCTCACCGGCCTAAACACGGGAGGGCAGACGCTGGAGACAGTCCGGCTCGGGCCGCAGGGCTCCTTGGGCACTGCCTCCGGCACGCTGTATTTCGACAACTTCGTTTCGACACGCACTACGGTGATTGGGCTGTAGTGCCAGCGTCATGGAGCGGCCCAGGCGGTGGACGCCCGGGCCTATCTCCCTCGCATCGCGTAGAACGCCCAGCAAACCCGTCATCGCCTGAGCGCTTGCCAGCAGATCGGCAACCTTTGGCTGTTGCTCATCAATCTGGTCACGGACGCGCAGAGCCTGTAGTTCTACTGGCCGGTGATCGGCTGGGGCATTGTGCTCGCTGCCCACGCCGTCATCGTCTTCGTCGCGGGCAGTGGTCTGGCCAGGGATTGGGAATCTCGCAAAATCCACCACATCATGGCGCGGGAGTTGGAGCGCGAGACCGCCGTTCACCAGTCGTAAGTGGCGTCGTAGTGACATCGTCCTGACCGCGCGGCCGGGAAGCAACTGTCCGGCCGCGCCAGTGGCAGACTACTCGGCGCCTGCCACAAGCATCTCGCGCGACTCCTCGATGGCGCTCGGGCTTGTTGCCGGACGCGCCCGGTCGCGCAGCAGCAGTGTCGCGAGGAGGCCGAGGGCCGAAATGCCGGTCAGCAGCCAGATCGTGTCATGGTATCCCGCCAACGCCGACTGCGCCAACAGAGCGCGCACGGCCGGAGGAAGCTGCGCGATACTCCCCGCCGAAAGCCCCTGAGAGCCGAGCGGATTAGTGAGATGGGCGAGCGCCTGGCGCACACGATCGTGCTCACGCAGGGTGAAGACGGTAATCAGCACCGCGATCCCGATGGAGCCGCCCAGACGCTCCGCGACGTTGAAGAGCGTGTTGCCATCCGCGGTCTCCGCCGGTGTCAGGCCGGCAAGCAGCGCCGTCAGCAGCGGTTGGATAACAAGGCCGATGGCAAGGCCGCGAGCGCTGAGCAGCAGCGCCGTCACCCACGCGGGCGTGCTGAGGGTGAGCAACAGCAATGCCGCCGTGCAGAGCGTGAGCAGCAGCATGCCCAGCAGCGCACTGAACCGAACGCCATAGCGTGCCATGCGCATGCCGAGGAGCAGCCCCAGCCCCGTCACCAGCCCCTGGGGCAGCAGTATCAGTCCGGCGACGAGGGCAGATTCGCCCTGGAGCTGCTCGACGAAAATCGGCACCAGCACGAGCATCGAGAACATCACGACCGAGGCCACCGTGCAGAGGAGCACGGCGAGCGCGGGCTGCGCATGACGCAACAGCTTGAGGTCCACTGCCGGATGCATCACGCGCGCCGCCCAGACGACATAGACCAGCAGCAGCAAACCGCCGCCCACAAGCTCTGGCCAGACCTCAGTCGATGCCCACCCGCGTTGTGGGCCCTCTGTCATTCCATAGATCACCAGCGCAAGACCAGCGGCGAGCGCCAGCATGCCGAGCGGATCGAACCGCACGCCACGATCGACAACCGTGGCAGCCGGGTCGCGCAGACGCAGCACTCCGATCACGCCGAGAGTGCCGAAGGGCACGTTGACGAGAAAGATCAGCGGCCACCCCGCCACGTGAATCAACAGTCCACCAAGCGTGGGTCCGAGTGCGGGGGCAAGAAACAGGATGACGCCCGCCGCCGCTGGCATCGAACGCGCGGCGTTATTCTCGCCGCCAAGCAACATCGTCATCGCGAGCGGCACGAGGGGCGCACCCAGCGCTCCTTGCAGTACACGAAGCGCGATCAGCACGCCGATGGTGGGCGCCAGCGCGCAGAGGGCCGAGGCCGCGGTGAACCCTATCAGGCTGGCCAGATAGACGCGACGAGTGCCGAATCGCTTGGCGAGATACGCGCTGGCGGCCAGCCCCGCGGCGAGCGCCAATAGGTAGCCGGTCAGGATCCACTGCGCTGTCGGGAGTGTGCTGTGAAGCTGGGTCGCGATATCGGGCAGCGCCACATTCACGATATTCGAGTCCACCATGCTGAGGAACGGTCCGGCGAGCAGCCCGGACATGACGAGCACGCCGGGACGTACCGTGCGAAGGGAGGTCGATTGCGCGCTCATCGTGCGTCTCCGTTCACTCGCGCATCCGCACCGCCATCGGCAGCGAGGTGTGTCAGGTGCTCGATCCACGCCAGCTCAAGCTCCGTCTTCTGCCGGTCGAACGCCAGCGTCTCCAGAGCATACGGCGACATCGTCAGGCGCTCAGCCTCGACCATCGCCAGAATCTCCGCATGCCGCTCCAGAGAGCGGCGCCGGTCAGCCGCGCGAGCATCGAGGATCGCACGTCGCTCGGCAGGCTCCAGCAGATCGAAGCACGACACACGCGTGAGGAACTCACTCTCGTTGCGTGCGACCTCTGGCGGGAACTCGGTGAGCAGGTCGTGCAGCACCTCGTGCCCGAGTCCGCTCAGCCGGTAAACGTGGCGATCCGGCTTGCCCTCATGTCGCTCGACCTCACGCTCGAGCGCACCCATCTCCTCTAGCCGGCGCAATGTGGGATAGAGCACGCCGTTATTGAGGTTGGCCTCTGGTCCAAGCACGCGCCCGACACTGCGCTTGATCTCGTAGCCATGCTGCGGCCGCACTGACAAGGTAGCCAGGATGACGATGTCGACGTACACGTGCGCCCTCCTCTCGCTGATCTGCAGAAACTCCGCTGTATAGGTAATTACAACATAGGTTTTTATGACATAGTCATGCATAACATAGGTGAATGTGACTGTCAAGAGGTTGTTGGCGAACTCGCACGCGCGCCAGCCCCAGGCGAGAGGAGGGCGTGGCAGGTACTGTTACAGCGACACGGACGCGAGGCGTTGAGGCGCACCAGCGTATGAGGGCGCACGGGTGGACCTACTCGACACCCACTTGCACCGCTCTGGACAAATTGGTAGAGCGGAATACACCGAATGGGCGGGGATGGTACATCGGGCCACGCGTATACTTCGGGCAGATCGGCACCCAAGGCAGCGCGCGAGAAGGCATGGGACGGGAGAGAGCGAGATGACCGGCCTGCGCTTCCTGTTACCGTTTCTAGCGCGTGAACCCAGACCAGCCATGACATGGACGCCACAGGCTACACGGTGAACGAGGAACCAGAGAAGCCAGGAAAGGTGAGGAGGCACTGCCATGTCGAACAACTCCTTCAGGCAATGGCTATACCGTGGACGGCGACAGAACTGGTTGGCACGGCTGCTGAATAAGGCGACACTGGCGCTAGCTGCGACGGGCATCGGCGCTGGCTCGGGGTTAGCGACACTCCAGGTGACAGGACGCACATCAGGACGGACGATCTCGCTGCCTGTCGTGGTGGTCGACGTCGAGGGGCAGCGGTACATCGTGTCGATGCTGGGAGACAACGTGAGTTGGGTGCGCAACGTACGGGCAGCCGGTGGGAAGGCGGTCATACGCAGTCGTGGCCGTGAGGAGGTCCACCTAGAAGAGGTATCCGTCGACCAGCGCGCGCCCATCCTGAAGGCCTATCTGCGGCGCGCGCCGGGAGCGCGTTCCCACGTGCCCGTGGACCAGGACGCACCGCTCTCCGACTTCGAACGCATCGCGGCAGCGTATCCGGTCTTCCGTCTGACAACGCCCACACACGTGACCATCGGCGCGAAAGGGGCGGCCAAACACGCCTAGCAGACTGTGTGGAATTGCGCTGCACTGGCCGCCCGAACTTCTGCGTGGCGGTAGACTCCCTGCGCGTCACGAACAGGTACATCGAGTGGCGTTATCTATTGATGAGTCCGCACGACATCCAGCGGCAGCTCCGCACAGCATAGACACTGGCTATACGATAAGATACCCGAACGCTGGCCGTCCGTCGAAGCGCCTCGTACGACATCAAGAAGGGACATCCGCATGATCAGCCGGATCTGGCATGGGTGGACCACACCCGAAAACGCTGACGCCTATGAGGCGCTGTTACGAAGCGAGATATTCCCCTGGATTCAGAGCCGTCATCTGACTGGATTCCGCGGCATCCAGCTGCTGCGTCGAGAGCTCGGCGACAGCGTCGAGTTTGTCACCATCATGTGGTTCGACTCCATGGAGAGCGTGCGCGAGTTCGCCGGGGACGATCCGGAGGCGTCGGTCGTCCTACCTGAGGCCCAGGCGCTGCTCGCGCGCTTCGACGCCCGCTCCCAGCACTACGACGTGCGGTTGGACGCGCTGGAGCGGGGGCGCTAAGAAAACGCGCGATTGTCATGTTGCTCGCGAACCGCTGTCGATTTTGGCGTACGCTGCGTGTCGTTACGATAGACCGGCAATGAGCCGGGACACCAGGGGATGACGTTATCCCAGGGAGGGCAGACACCATGCGCTACGCATTGCTCATTTACTCCGCGACCGATGGGGGAGCCGCTGGCTCTGCCACGGCCGAGGCCCCGACACGCCCACAGTCCGCCGATGGCGTGTATGACACGTGGATTGACTATACGCGCGCGCTCAAAAACGCGGGAGCGCTGCTGGCCCTGGAGCGGCTGCAAGATATCGCGACGGCGACCAGCGTGCGGGTGCGCGAGGGTGAGCGGCTCTTCACGGACGGCCCGTTCGTCGAGACCAAAGAGCACCTGCTCGGCTTCTATCTGATCGAGGCGCCAGGTCTGGATGCGGCGCTCGACTGGGCAGCGCGGATGCCCCACGTGCGCCGTGGGACGGTGGAGGTGCGGCCCGTGCAGGCGACTCCGGTCCTAACCGAGATCGTGTGTGACTGAGCCTGACAGGCTCTGTAGGGAGGTTATTCACGAGCGGATGAACGCATCAGTGGCCGTTGAACGCGTGTATCGCGAAGAGTGGTCCTCAGTGGTGGCGACCCTCGCACGCCGCCTTGGTGACCTGCAGTTCGCCGAAGACGCGACCCAAGAGGCGCTGGCAAAGGCGACGGCGGCGTGGTCGCGCGACGGCGTGCCCTCGAAGCCGGGCGCCTGGCTGACCGTCACCGCATGGCGTGTCGCGCTCAACCGTCTGCGACACGACCGTCAGCTTTCCCAACATGCCCCAGATCTCGACGACTGGAACGCCACCCGGGCCGGCATCTTGGATGTCGCGGAGCAGGTGGAGGAGCGCGAGGAGATGCTGGGAATGGAAGACGACCGCCTGCGGCTGATCTTCGCCTGCTGCCACCCCGCGCTTGCGCTCGACGTCCGCATGGCGCTGACTCTGCGCTACCTCGCCGGCCTGACGACGCGCGAGATTGCCGCTGCCTTCCTGCTGCCGGAGGCGACACTAGCCCAGCGGCTGGTGCGCGCCAAGCGCAAGATCCGCCAGGCGGGCATCCACTTCGAGGTACCCGCCCCCGATGCGCTCGCCGAACGGCTGGCTAGCGTCCAGGGCGTGATCTATTTGGTGTTCAATGAGGGCTATGCGGCCACCGGGGGCGAGCGGCTTACGCGTGGCGAGCTTTGCGCGGAGGCGATCTGGCTGGGGAGGCTACTGCACCGACTCGTGCCGGAGGACGCCGAGACGGCTGGACTGCTTGCGCTACTGCTCCTGCTCCATGCGAGGGCGCCGGGACGGCAAAATCCAGACGGCCACCCTGTGCCGCTGGCAGAACAGGATCGCAGCCAGTGGGACCACGCCATCATCGGGGAGGGTGTCGCGCTGCTCGACACGGCTGTCGCGCGACGCTCACCAGGTCCATATCAGCTGCAAGCGGCGATCGCGGCAATCCACGCGCTGGCGCCGAGCTTCGAGGAGACCGACTGGGCGGAGATCGCGCTCCTCTACCGCGCGCTGGCGCGCCGTACCCCCTCGCCGGTGGTGGCCATCAACCGCGCCGTCGCAGTGGGGATGGCGGATGGACCCAGCGCCGGGCTCGCCTTGCTGGAGCCAATTCTCACATCAGGTGCGCTCAATGATTACGCGCCTCTGCATGCCGCGCATGCCGATCTGCTCGACCGCGCGGGTGACTTTGACGCGGCTGCCGTCGCCTGGGCGCGCGCCATCGCAGCAACCGAGAACGCGGTGCTGCGCGCCGAGCTTGAGCGTCGATTGGCGGAGCGCGGCACCTCGGGTATCACTCATCAGGCCGCCACAGAGAACGACTGACCAGTCGTCACAGCGGTCGAAAAAGTGACGAATAAGTGATCAGAAGAGCTGTCGATTTCGGATTGTCTCACGTGTCGAAGTGATGCATCGGGTGGTCGCGTGGTGCCGCTTGCCCTGGCGCCGCCGCCCGATGGTCGACAAGGAGACATCCCTATGGCAGTCTCGGCAATCTCTCCAGCGGCCCAACCTGCGACGACGGCCAGTCACCGGTCACCGCGCTGGACAGTCGTTCTCACGTCAATCGCTTTCTTCATGGTGGCGCTGGATGCGCTCGTGGTGATCACCGCACTCCCCGCTATCCACCGCGACCTCGGCGCCAGCCTCTCGACGCTGGAATGGACGGTCAACGCGTTTACCCTCGCCTACGCCGCTGGCATCATCACTGCCGCCGCGCTCGGCGACCGGTATGGACGTCGCCGCGTCTTCGCTCTCGGTTTGGCGCTCTTTAGCGCGGCATCCGCCGCGTGTGCGCTGGCACCCACGGTGGAGATCCTCATCGCCTTCCGGGTGGTACAAGGAATTGGCGCCGCCATCGTCATGCCGTTGAGCCTGACCATTCTCACCGCCGCCTTCCCACCGGAGCGACGTGGGGCCATCATTGGCCTGTGGGGCGGTATCGGCGGTCTCGCCGTCGCCGCTGGGCCGCTGGTCGGCGGCGCCATCACTCAGGGGCTCGATTGGCACTGGATCTTCTGGGTGAATGTGCCCATTGGGCTCGTCGCGTCTGCCCTCTCACTTGTGCGACTGTCCGAGAGCCACGGCCCGGCAACACGCCTCGATCTGCCAGCGGTCGCGCTGGTGACGGGCGGAGCGGTCGGCATCGTATGGGGACTCGTGCATGCGGGCGACGCCGGGTGGGGCGACACCCAGACGCTCGTGTCCCTCGGCAGTGGCCTCCTGCTTCTGGGCGGCTTCAACGCCTGGGAACGTCGGGTGCCAGAGCCGATGCTGCCACTGCGCCTCTTCCGCAGCCGCTCATTCGCCGCGGCCAACGCCACCGGCTTCCTGATGGTTGCCGCGCTCGTCGGCGCCGTCTTCCTCGTCGCGCAGTATTTCCAGCTGGGTCTGGGCTTCTCGCCGCTTGGCACCGGCGTGCGCGTCCTCCCGTGGACGGCGACACCGGTTCTCGTGGCACCCCTCGCCGGCATCCTCTCTGACCGGATTGGACAGCGGCCGGTGATGGTCGTGGGCATGCTTCTGCAGGGCGTGGGGCTGGGATGGTTCGCGTGGGAGGCGACGGCAGGCGTCGAGTATGGGCAGTTGATTCTGCCACTGCTCATCGCGGGCACCGGCGTCTCGATGGCGCTCGCCGCTACCCCCACGGCGGTGCTGAGCTCAGTCGCACCGCCAGACATCGGCAAGGCATCGGGCGCGAACAGCACCTTCCAGCGGTTCGGCAGCGTGTTCGGCGTCGCGGTGGCGACCGCCATCTTCGCCGCGAACGGCCACCTCGGCACACCGGCGGCGTTTGCTGATGGATTCCGTCCAGCGCTTGCCGTGCTCGCCGGTCTCTCGCTGCTCGGCGTACTGCCCGCGCTCGCAGTCCGCGCTCGGCGTGAGCAGCCAGCACTAGCGCGGCACGAAGCGACGTTGGCATCGCCTCCCGCCATTCCAACTTCGCCGGCGCGCCTCGTTCGGTGAGCGAAATCGACACATCTCCAGAAATCTGCCTGGACGGTGGCCTGCGATGTGTGGCATGCTAGCGCGGGCGACGCACACATGCGAGACGACATCCACCGGCCCGCCGTCCAGGGCGCAGCAGATACGGAGATGAGGACCATGGCCGAAGACAACTTCACGCTCACGACATTCTACGAACATTGGAAGGCGTATCAGGAGCGCATGAAAGAGTCGCTCGCGCCACTGACCGCCGAGCAGCTCACGCTGCGCGCCGCACCGGGACTGCGCTCGGTCGGCGAGAACGCCGCGCACATCATCGGCTGCCG
>CAYRVF010000035.1:0-39608 GCA_964427535.1 uncultured Ktedonobacterales bacterium | reverse complement strand
GTCCGATGCCTCCCCATTCAAGTGAGCAGTGGTCACGAAGGGCTTGCCGGAGCCTTCGAGCGCCGCCCCCATCGTCTCGACGGCGCGCAGATCGATTCTGAGCGAGTTGGCGAAGTCCAAGAAGTCACCATTTGAATTGAAGGCCATGTGAATGACGCCGTCCGCGGCGGCGCTCTGAAGGCTGTCGAGATCGTCAAGGGCACCTTGGTGCACCTCGGCCCCAGCTGCCTTCAGTATCGCGGCACCATGGTCTGAGCGGGCAAGGCCGACGACCGTGTGGCCGGCATCGAGAAGTTCGCGGACGACGGCGGAACCGATGTAGCCGGCCGCTCCAGTGACAAACACACGCATGCTGCTATTCTCCCTGAGCTCTTGAACGCTAGAGCTCCTTGACCAATGGGAGTCTAAACTATAGAGTGGACTCTAAGGCAAGGCATCGTAAGGAGAGATGGACATGAAGATTCAAGAGGTAGCTGAACAGACGGGTTTAACCGCCTACACCATTCGGTTTTATGAAAAGGAAGGCTTGCTGGATAGTCGGCATGTGCGGAGAGAGAACAACAACTATCGGAACTATTCCGACGAGGCGATCGAACGTCTGAAACTGGTCAAGAAGTTTCAGGGGGTGGGCTGTTCACTCGCCGAGCTGAAGGATATCTTGCGGGATCATGACACAAATACGCGTACCAATCGAGAAGTGATTGAGTGGATTTGCCAAAAGATGCGTGAGATCGAACGCGAGAAGGACGAATTGGATCAGATGCTTGGCACGCTCCACTGGATGTTGGAATACAGAATGGCATTGATGAATGACCCACAGAAGGCCGATGCTGTGTCAACGGGTCGACATGTGGAATAATGCCGCCTTCAATGTGTGCGCGATGGTCCATCCGTTTGGCCGGTCAGGATGGCCTATCAGCGACTTCAGAGCGAGCCTGCGGCGGAAGGTCCGCAGCGCTTCCAGCTCTGGCATGTTCATGACCACAAGGATGGGCGCGCAGGCGTCTCCTTGTCCATTCCGGTGGAACGGTCAGGCCAAGGCAAGGCGATTTAGAGCGTACAGCGCTGATCGCCTGAGGGCACACCGAAACGCTCGGGACGGTCGCGAAGATGGGAACCCGGTGAACGCGTTCCCACGGCTACTGCTACTGATGCGGGTGGTCTGCCTCTGACGTGGGCGCCAGGAGCCAGATCGACACGATCGCCGGGTGCATGGTCTGCTCGACGGTCGCCACGAGCCGCTCGCTGAGCTGGGTGAGGTCGGTCTCGGTGCGCACAGTGGCGCTGAAGGCCTCCAGGGTGCGCGCCACATCATACCTGCGCCGGTAAAAGCGACGATCGATGCCGTCTTGAATGCGCCTGCGCAACGGCTGGAATACGCTGGCGATTGCTAACGTGGCAAGGACAATCGTCAGATCGTTGGGCTGGCTGATGACGCCCCGCAAGAGGAATTGGAGGGCAATGATCACCCCCGCGTAGATGAGCGCAAGTGTCACCGTCAGGGTGCCATACACGAGCGTGCGATTGATGAGCCGATCGATCTCCCACAGATGCGAGCGCAGGATCGCCATGCCGATCGAGAACGCGCCCAGGAAGAGGGACAGGGTCAGCGCCGGCGCATCGAGCAAGCGATAGGGCCAGCTCTGTTGCACAAGCGACGGTATGAGCGCTTCTGGCAACAAGACGACGACCACGGCCACCATGGCGGCCGATGCCCCATAGACGACCCACTTGGTTTGTTGGCGCTCAATGCGCGTCGAGACACGACGATAGCGGTAGAGTTGCGCCCCGACGATCCCCAGCAACCCAGCTAACAAGGCCAGCAGATACAGCGGATAAAACCCTGGAAGGTCGTGCACGAAGACGGTTATCCCTCCGCCCCACGCCATCCAACTGATCGGCAACCAGCCAATCCAGGACGGCACGAACCGACCATTGGGAAACACGGAGAAGACCAGATAGAGCGCGCCAAAACCCAGGGTGCTCAAGAGCAGGGCGGTAGTCTGCCAGGGAGAAGGACGCTGCAACACCAGATGGGTGACGTAGGCGGTGCCCATCAACACGAGCATGAGCGCCACGAGCAAGGCCAGCCAGTCGTCGGATTTGCGCCAGAAGATGATGGCTGCCACACTCCAGCACATCAGCAGGGAGAGACACGTGAGGGCAAGGGTATAGCCGACAAAGGCATTCACGGACAGCCCGACCCCCTCGAGCGCCTGAACCGCCCCAGGCGTGAGCTGCCCGACAGGGCAGGCGGCATCCGTACAGACGGTGTGCAGATAGCGCACACAGGTGGGCAGCACGAGGAACGTAACGGACACCGTCAGCACCGCCAGGGCAAGCGCTCCGAGCCGGGCGAGCAGAAGCTGCCGCCCATATATGCGCGTCTGTTGCTCGCTGCGCTGCTCATGACTGTCGACAGGAGACGCCAGTGCGGGGTAGGTGGTCATGATTCTGCTCCTGTTCAAGGGGCAGACAGGCTGTCCTGCAACGTGAAGAAGCGCCGACCGACGGACCGATCGTGCGCGCCTCTCGCTTTGCTATCGTACCACCTGATACACATCCTCTCGGCCCATCCCCGAGATTCCAGTCAGAAGGCGGCCGCTGCTGGCAGGGTCTGCTGGCCTTCCCCTTCTGATGAGGCGAGCACATCTCGGACATGGAGGAGGCACGGTTCCGCGCCATGCTACACTAGGGAGCATCCACCAGACGGGCATTACTCAACGAGGAGGGACAACGATGGCGACGGACGTGCGGGAGGCGCTGACCTCATGCTCCGCCAGAGAGCTGGCAGAACAGATCAGGCGCGGCGAGGTGTCGGCCACTGAGGTGGTGGAGGCGCACATCGTCCGCATCGAGCAGGTCAACCCGAGCCTCAACGCCGTCGTCATCCGCCGCTACGACGAAGCCCGCGACGAAGCGCGCGCGATCGACGAGCGACGTACACGCGACGAATCGCTGCCGCCACTCGCCGGAGTCCCTCTCACACTTAAGGAATGCCTCGACCTCGCGGGCACACCCTCCACGTTCGGCCTCACCACCCGCGCAGGCGTCCTCGCCGAGCGCGACGACCCGTATGTCGCGCGTATGCGCGCCGCCGGTGCGATCGTGCTGGGGAAGACGAACGTGCCGCAGATGCTCTTCTACACCGAGACCGACAATCCCGTCTATGGCCGGACGAACAACCCGTGGGATCAGGCGCGCACGCCCGGCGGCAGCAGCGGCGGCGAAGCGGCGATCATCGCGGCCCAGGGCTCGCCGCTCGGGCTGACGACGGATTGGGGCGGCAGCACGCGCACGCCAGCGGCGTTCTGTGGCCTGGCGGCGCTCATGCCCACGGCGGGACGCCTGCCCGATGGAGGGCGATTCTCGCTGCCTCCGGGCCAGCAGGCGATCGTCTGCCAGGTCGGGCCAATGGCACGTACGGTAGACGACCTGACACTCGCGCTCGAGGTGCTCAACGGCGGCCGTGGGCCCACCGCCGACCCACGCACACCGCTGGGCTACGTCTCAGCGGTCGACGTCTCGCGGCTGCGTGTCGGGTATTTCACCGACGATGGCGTGCTGCCAGTGGCGCCAGCGGTGAAGCGCGCGGTGGTCGAGGCGGCGGGCATGCTCGCCGGGCGTGGCGCGGAGGTCATCGAGTGGCGGCCACCGCAGCCAGAGCGCGCGCTCGACCTCTTCTACGGCATCCTTGCGGCCGATGGGGGCCGCAGCTACCGCGACGTGCTGCGGAAAAACAAGCGTGACCGGCGCATCTCCTCCATCGCGACGCTCGCGGGCCTGCCACGACCGCTCGCCGCCCTGCTCGGCAGCTTGCTCCGTCTCACCGGTCAGCAGAGCAACGCGCGGGTCGTGCGCGCGTTTGGCTATCGCGACACCTCTCACTACTGGAAGCTCGTCGAGGCCCAGGCGGAGTATCGGCGCCAGTTCCAACGCGCGCTCGATACGGACGACGGCGGACCGTTCGACGTGATCGTCTGCCCGGCCTTCGCCACGCCCGCGTTTCCGCACGGCCTGAGCGGCGATCTGCTCACGGGCGGCGCCTACGCGCCGATGGTCAATCTGCTGGGCTATCCGGCGGGCGTCGTGCCCGTCACGCGGGTGCGCGAGGATAAGGTGCAGCCCCGCAAGCGCGCGCTGGATGCCACGCAGCGCGCCGCTCGTGCCGCCGAGCGAGGCAGTGCTGGACTGCCCATCGGCGTGCAGGTCGTCGCGCGTCCCTGGCAGGACCACATCGCGCTCGCCGCTCTGCGGGCCATCGAGGAAGCCGCCCGGCGTACCGAGAGCTATCCGTCGCGGCCCCCGCTTGCCGGTTGATCTCCGCCGCCGGAAAAAGAAAGCAGGGGACAGGCGTTGATCCTGTCCCCTGATTCGCCGCTGCGAGAAGTAGCAACCCTCCCGGCTGGCGGGTGTCGTGACGAAGAAGAACAGCCCACGTCACGTTGGTGTGTGTACCATGCTCGCGAAAGCAGCCGCGCATCTGGTACGGTCGAGTGGAGAGCCGCCCACTCGGGTGTCGCCGGAAGTCGAGAGCAGCCGTCTCCGGCAGGTGTGCGTTCGCGTAGAAAGAGCAGCCTACGCGACTCGCGTTTGCGCGTGCGAAAATCAGCTCGCTCGCGCTTCTGTAGCAGGTCGGCCAATCAGCGGCCTGACCCGCCTACGGACCAATCGAGTAACCGCCTCGCGGTCCGAAGTGCCCGCGTCTGGTAAACAGCCCAGCCGCACTGGCGGTAGTGATGAGGAGAGATCCGCCTCCTCATCCGATGCTGCGAGTATACCTGCGGGTTCACGCAAAGTCCAATATATATTTCTAAGAGAGCGTATAAGTTAGAGTTTATCGCTTGTGTGCGCTGACTGGCGATGTATAGTGACGCGCATTGCACGAAATAGCCAGGCGGTGGCCCTTCCCCTGGCGAGGGGAGGGAGGAGCACGACGTACGATGCCACCACTCCCAACGCGCGAAGAGCGGTTCTTCCCCGCTCAGAAGAGCAACCATGCTACCTTGTTACCTTCTTGACACACTTGCTGGTTGCTGCTACTCTATCAGCAATGGATATATCCGCTACCGATATATCATGGAAAGCGAGACCCTCACCAGCTCTCGCTCTCCTGGGCGAGAGGAGCGCATGCCGATGGCACACGAGGATGGGCCGAGCCCCGACCCTGAGACGCTGCTGCCGCTGACGCCGGCCGTCTTTCACATTTTGCTGGCCCTGGCTGACGGCGAGAAGCATGGGTACGCGATCATGCGCGAGGTCAGCGAACGCACCGACGGCACAATGCGTATGGGTCCGGGGACGCTCTACGGCTCGATTCAACGGATGCTCAAGGACGGCCTGATCGTCGAGATGCGGGAACGCGCGGAACCCGCCCACGGAGAAGAGCGCCGCCGCTACTATCGTCTGACTGATTTCGGGTTGCGTGTCCTGCGGGCTGAGGCGCAACGGCTGGAGCATCTGGTGCAGATGGCGCAGAGCAAGCGCGTACTGCCACATCTCGGACTGATCGGAGGTGCCTGATGGATGCTCTCCGCGCACCCTCTGAACACCTGTACGCTCTGCTTCTCCTCGCCTATCCGCGGGCATTCCGACAAGAGTATGCGGCGGAGATGCGGCTCGCCTTCCGCGATGCGTATCGTGACGCGCTGCGCGCTCGGGGTACCATCGGCGTCTTGGGCCTCTGGGGAGAGCTGTTTGCCGACTTCGTCACCTCGGTGTGTCGGCAGCATGCGCACCGTTGGCTCAACCGCGACGCTCGAAGACTCGCGTCATCTGGAAGGGAGCAGTTGTCCATCGCGTTCCCGTTCACGCTGCAGGTGGCACAGCGAACGGATACCGGTCTGGCACGGGCGCGCAACGAAGACCATCTCATCACCCGTGTCCCCGAGGACGATGCTCTCGCGCAGCGGCGCGGGGCGCTCTTTGTGGTGGCTGATGGCATGGGCGCTCGCGGCGATGTGGCCAGCGAGTTGGTCACCCGCCAGGTCACAGACACGTACTTTCAGAATCGTGACGATGACCTGCCGACGGCCCTCCGCAATGCCGTCGAGCAGGCCAGTAAAGCGATCTACCAATTCAACGCGATGGAGCGCGGCCGTGGCACTGATGGCCCAGAGATGGGCGCGACCTGCGTAGCCGCCGTGCTCCACGAGCGGCTGCTCTATGTCGCCAATGTGGGGGATAGCCGCGCATATGTGTTGCATGCGGACCAGTTGCGTCAGGTGACCCGTGACCACTCGTTGGTCGCGCAACTGGTGGAGCGTGGCGAACTGACTCCTGCTGAGGCCCGCGTCCACCCGCAGCGCAACCTGATCTATCGCTCGCTCGGCCAGCCGAACCCGGAGGTCGATCTCTTCATCGAGCCCATCGCGGAGGGGGACACGCTGATCCTCTGCACGGACGGGCTCTGCGGTGTGGTGGGGGATGAGGAGTTGCGCGCTGTCATCGAGCAGTATTCCCCTGAAGAGAGCGTGCAGCACCTCATCGCGCGCGCCAACGCACGCGGCGGACCCGACAACATCACCGCGATTGTCGTGCGGGTCTCCGCGCTCTCCTGAACCTCGATGCATGTGTCACGTGAGCGCGCGTGGCGCAACAGCAGGCATTGGCCACTACTCGTTGGAGGAGGTCGACAATGAAATCGAATCGTTCGATCCCGCAAGTAACCGTCATACCAGTCCTTATCTATCCTGACGTGCGAGCGGCCGTTGCGTGGTTATGTCAGACGTTTGGCTTTGAAGAACGTCTTCAAATTGGCGACAACCATCGGTCACAGCTGCGGGTGGGCGATGGGGCGGTCATTATTGCTGATGTCCGTGCTGACCGACGACCACCCCGTCCTCGTGAAGTTACCCATCAAGTGATGGTCCGCGTCGAAGACGCCAAGGCGCATTGTGAGCACGCGCGTGCCCACGGAGCGCACATCCTCATGGACCCCACCGATTTCGAGTATGGCGAGCGGCAGTACACAGCAGAGGACTTTGCTGGTCACCAATGGGTATTTACGGAATCACTCGCTGATGTGGATCCCAAGGACTGGGGAGGGCGACTCACAGAGAGTGGGCGCTAAAGGCTCTCCGCTGTTTGACAGCATCTGGGTCGGGGACGGAGAACTCAGTTCGGGGAGGATGAGAGGAGCGAGGTTTCATGCCCATTCGCGTGGTGATGTTTGATATTGGCGGCATTCTCGAAGTGATCCCCGAGGGGGTTGACCCGGCGACGCGGTTTCCGGCACTCGATGAGGAGTGGAACACGCGCCTGGGCCTACCGCCCGGTCACCTCGCGCGGTGTATCGACGCGATCGTGGCAGACGGAGCATATGGGCGCTGTACCTACGAGGAGTGGTGTGAGCGGCTGCGCGCCTCGACGAGCATGAGCCAGGCTCAACTCGACGCGTACATGGCCGCGTTCTGGGATATCTACATGGGTAACCCCAACGAGGAGTTGATCGCATACTTCCGCGCGCTGCGCCCACGCTATCGCACCGCGATCCTGAGCAACAGCTTCGTCGGCGCGCGCGAGCACGAGGAAGCACGCTACGGATTCACCTCGATGGTGGACGTGGCCATCTACTCGCATGAGGAAGGGGTCCGCAAGCCTGATCCGCGTATCTTCGCGATTGCCTCCGAGCGTCTCGGCGTCCCGCCGAGCGAGATCATCTTCCTCGACGACCTCTCAGAGAATGTTGACGCCGCCCGCGCCTGCGGCTTCCATGCCGTCCTCTTCACGAGCACGTCACAGGCAATTGCCGATATCGAGGCGCTGCTGCACGGCAACGCTGCGTAGGCGGCATCCAGCACGAGGCGAGCCGCAGACCCGTCCGGCGGACACGGACGGGTCTGCGGCTCGCCTTCCCATACGAGCCTACTGTGCCTCTGTCTCGTTTTCGGGCGGCAGCTCCGCACTCCACCAGCGCAGCTTACCGCGCAGGCGGAAGAGCTCGTGGAAGGCGTGGAAGATGACGCCGAGATTGGCGCCGGTCGCCTTGCCATGCACCCGCGGATAGTGCCGGACAGGCACCTCGACGAACGGGACATCGAGCTTGCGGAGCTTCGCAAGCATCTCGGTGTTGACCATCGCGCCTTCAGCCGTGACGTTCAGCGCACGCACCAACGAGGTATCGTAGAGCTTGAACGCGCAATCGACGTCGCGCACGCGCAGCCCGAACAGCGCCGAGACGAGCATCTTCCAGCCCCACGCGTTCACCTTGCGGATGAAGGCATCGTTGCGGTGGCGCCGGTAGCCTAGCACGGCGCGATAGCCCTGCTCGCGCAGCGGCAGCAGCAGCGCGATGTCGGCGATATCGAACTGGCCGTCGGAGTCCATGAAGAACGTGAGCTGGTTGCGCGCGGCCTCGAAGCCCGCGATGAGTGCGCCGCCGTAGCCCCGGTTCGGCGTGTTGT
The DNA here is from genome assembly GCA_964427535.1 of uncultured Ktedonobacterales bacterium. Taxonomy (GTDB): domain Bacteria; phylum Chloroflexota; class Ktedonobacteria; order Ktedonobacterales; family JADMIN01; genus CAYRVF01. The sequence goes on along the minus strand of CAYRVF010000035.1, from coordinate 31,203 downwards.
GGACGACCCGCACGCGCGGATTTGCGGCCGCCAGCGCATCCGCGATCTCGCCGGTGCGGTCGCGCGAGCCATCGTTGACGACGATGATCTCGTACTCCGGGGCAACGCGCGACAGCACCTCGACACAGGTCTGAACAGTCGCCGCGATGACGCTTTCCTCATTGTAAGCCGGGAGCACGACAGAGAGACCGCGTGCCGTCAGCGGGCCGCGCAATGCCTCGTCGGTGAGGACATTCGCTGCGGTCGTCATGTCCAGGGGATGCATTCCTCGCGGCTTCCTCTCTCGCGTTCCGGCTCGCGCACTGCTCTGGATGAACCTCTGGCCAGGGGCGCTCGAACGAGGCGCCCGCACAGGCTCCATCAGATGCGGCGCCAGACCCATCAACACGGACACTCGCGCCTTTGGGCTCATTATGCCAGAACATACGCATCTTGACACGCATTGTATCGCGCAGTACCACTCGCATGCCGGAGGTGTGGGGGACCGCTGGGTAAGTACGCGCGCGCCACCGGGCAGCGAGGGCGAAACCACTCTCACGCGCGGGCGTCTGGCGGAGGGAGGTGCAGGAGCTGTGCCGCCTGCGCCGGAGACACCACCCCCAGCGGAATCAGCTTGGCGAACGCCTCGGCGCGCGTGGCGAAGTCTTCGGGCTCCTCGATGCCGGCGAACGTCACCGTGAAGCGCGGATCGAGCCAGCGCCGCACGACGCGGGTGAGATAGCCCGCCACGAGCGCGGCCACTGGCGCCACCGCGCGGCGGTAGACGACGCTCTGCTGCGACTCGCCGACGCTACGGTTGCTCGTGTCGGTGAACCCCAGCTCGTCCATCGTCAGCCCGAACGCGGCCACGGTGACGTTCAGCAGAAAGCGGTCGAACTCCACGAGCGGGTCGTCGCCGGCGAGCGACTGCCAGGTCGCGCCAGGCGGCAGCGCCTTCGCACGCACACGCCAGGCGTCGTTGCCCGCCAGCAAGCCGTTGAAAGCGCGCTCGAAGGTGTCGAGCTGGTCGGGAGACCAGGTGAGATCAGAGGGCGGCGAGATGATGCCCAGCGGCGTGGCGCCATCGGTGAAGCGGGCGAGGTCGAAGCTCTGCTTGCGGAGCGCCTGATTGACGCGCAGCAGAATGCGCTCAACGCGCGAGAGTCCGTAGAAGCTCTCAGTGCGGGCCGTCTCGCGCAGATAGTCCATCTCGTCGAGCGTGTAGTCGCCTGCGGGCACGCTGTACAGAAACTCCTGATACGCGGGCGCTGGTGGACGCGGCGGACGCCCGCTCGTGTCGATCAACGGCTTGATCGTCGCACCATCCACGAGCTCCAGTGCGTAGAGGCCGCCGCCGCGCGTGGTGCGTATGTAGACCGCGACGGCGTCGATCTCCAGCAGGTCGCGCACAAACGCCACGAGCCACGAGCGCAGGTCCTGTGCGCGGTCCGGGCTCTGCAGAAAGTCGGCGATGCGCCGCGCGGGTTCGCGCCAGCGCGGCGCGGTGGCATCCTCGCCCTCGGCGAGCGCCTCCATGCGGGGCAGTACGTGCGGCTCCAGGCGGTTCAACACGTCGAAGTAGGCGCGCTCGCAGAGCTGAATGCCGTCATACAACGCGGCGAGATTGCGCAACTGCTCGAACGGCGTCAGCTCCGTCGCGCGCGGGCGCTGCGCCAGGTTGTAGCCCGGCGGATACGCCCAGGCGCGCGGCCTGCCGCCCGTACCCGCGAGGCCTGCGACCGGAGCGATCGGCTGGCCCGGCGGGAAGAGCGTCTGGTCCGCGTCGTGTCGCTGCCCAGTATCCCTCGCCACCCCAGCTTCCCGTGTCTGCGGGTTGTTCTCCGCGGTCCGGCCCTGCCTGGCGCTCCGCCGCTGGCCCCGCCGCTCCGTCTGTGTCTCCATCCTCCACCTCCTCCACCCGCTCATCACGGCCGCTGCCGCACCGTCTCCACTCCGACGCAAGCAGTGTAGAGTCATGTGCGCGCCCGCCGCAATTGCCAGAAGACGACAGAGGCCGCCAGCAGATCGTGGCTACTCCTCGGCCCGTCGCGGCTCGTATAATGACAGATGCGACCTAACCCCCTCCCCCCTTCCCTTAGAGGGAAGGGGTCGCTGCCGCAGCGGATGTCGCCAAGGGCATCATCAGGCTCCTCTCTCTCGCCGTCGGGCGGGGGAGAGGCTGGGAGAGGGGGCACGCCCTAGCCGCCTATAGTACGTTGCCCGTAGGCCACGTCCTCTCGCCTCACGACCCCTTCCCTCGAGGGAAGGGGGGAGGGGGTGAAGTTCTGCTTCATACCGGGGGAGGGGGCCGACCCGGCACACATCCACCCATCCCAAGACATCGCACAAGACATCGCATATAAGGAGATACGGCGCATATGCCGACGCAAGAGGAGAACGAGCCGCAAGGCCAGCGCCCACAGCGGCGAGGCGGCCAGTATGACACGCCTGAGCAGCGCAGACGGCGATGGCGCGACCTCGTCGAAGAGCTGCTCACCGAGGCGCAGGAGCGCGGCGCGTTCGACAATCTGCGCGGCGCCGGCAAGCCTCTGCATCTCGAAGAAAACGTCTATGCGGGCGATAATGCGCTGGCATACAGCCTGCTCAAGCAGAACAACATGGCGCCGCCAGAAATCGAGCGCGGCCACGAGATCGACGCGGAGGTCGCGCGCGCCGAAAAGATGCTCGACACCCTGCGGCGGCGCCGCGACACGCTGGAGCTGCGCGACAATCCCGCATTCGCGAGCCAGCGACGGGCGTACAATCTGACGCGCCAGAAAACCGAGACCGCCTATGAGGAGGCGCTGCGCGGCATCAACAGCAAAATCCTGAGCCTGAACATCCTCGCGCCGAGCGCGTTACACCGGCGCACCATAAACGTCGAGGCCAAGCTGCGCGCGTTTCGCGACGAGTTTCCGGCGCTGAGCGAATGAGGGAGAGGCGACGTGTCACCACTAGTGCGGCGTACACCTGGAGATCACCCCGGCCTGTACACCGATATGTACCATCCAGATGCCGCTTACATCAGCTGGGTCAGCGGGCGCAATGGTCTGGCGACCTTCGACCTCTACACCCGCTCCGCGCCGTTCGCCGGAGCCTACATGCTCGTCGCCGGGCTAGAGTCGGCCCTTGAGTGGGTGCAGTCCTTCCGCTATACGCCGGAGGAGCTGGCGTTTCTGACACGCATCCGCGACTACGACGCCGCATTTCTCGACGAGCTGGCGAGCCTGCGCTTCACGGGCGACATCTACGCGATGCCCGAGGGCAGCATCGCCTTCCCCAACGAGCCGCTGCTGCGGGTGACGGCGCCCTTTCGCGAGGCCATCCTGATGGAAGCGGGGCTGCTGCAGGCGATCAATCTCGCCACCCTCATCGCGACGAAAGCCTCGCGTGTCGTCTGGGCCGCCCGCAACCGGCGCATCTCCGAGTTCGCCTTCCGGCGGGCGCAGAACCCGATGGTCGTCGCCCGCTCATCCTACATTGGTGGCGCGTCGAGTACGTCGCTCTTGGCGGCGGCGTTCGACTACCGCCTTCGGGCGACCGGCACGGTGCCGCACGCGCTGATTCAGCTCTTCCCCACTGAGGAGGAGGCCTTCACCGCCGTCGCCGAATCCTTCAACCGCTACACGCTGCTGCTCGATACGTATGACCCGCGCCGCGCCATCGAGACGGCCATCGCGGTCGCCAAGCGCGTGCAGCAGAGCCTCGGCCACACGCTGGCGGCAGTGCGTCTGGATAGCGGCGATCTCGTCGCCGACAGCCGCTATGTGCGCGAGCGACTGCGCGAGGCCGACATGGAGTCGGTACGCATCCTGGCCAGCGGCGACCTCGACGAGTTCGAGATCGTCGATCTGCTCGACGCGGGCGCGGAGATCGATTCGTTCGGTGTCGGCACCAGCCTCGGCACCGGCGCCGGAAATGTGGAGCACGGCGTCCCCGGCGGCGCGCTCGGCGGCGTCTACAAGGAAGTCTGGTACGTCGAGGCGGACCGCAGCGAGCGCCCCATCATGAAGCTCGCCGGAGCCAAATCCACCTGGCCCGGCCGCAAAGAGGTCTACCGGCATCCGCGATGGGAAGAAGACGTCATTCAGTTGGAGCACGAGCTGGCTCCGCAGAGCTATACCCGGCTGCTGCGGCCCGTCATGCGCCAGGGACACGTCATTCCGGGGAGTCTGCCGCCACTCTCCGAGATCTGGGAGCTGGCACAGGCGAACCTGCGGGCGCTGCCCGAGCGCTATCACGCCCTAAAAGCAGAGGAGCCGTATCCCGTGCGCTTCAGTGAGGCGCTTCAGGTGCTGCGAGCCGAGGCGATGCATGACGCGGGCAACGGCGCGGCCAGCGACCACATCATCGTTCCCGACGGCAAGGCCGCGCAGGCACAGCGGGCGAAAGGCGACGGCAAGCGGTCCGAGAGCCACCACAAGGTGCCGGGCATCGAGTCCTGACGAGGGTGCCCTTCCCTCAGGAGTTTGCGCTTCTCCGCGGCGTTCCACAAGGGCCTCACCACAACCCCTCTCACTGCGCTGGAGCGGGGCTTCTCGCCAGACAAGCAACGTGCCGCAGGCAACGATCTGTGCTCCCCCTTCCCCTCGCGAGGGGAAGGGGGCTGGGTGATGAGGCCACCTCACGCGAACGGAGTCGTGGCACTGTTTGTGAGAAAGCTGCGGAGAGCGACAGTGTACGCGCACCAGTGCGGCTGTTTGCCCTGAGTGTAGGTGGGAGATGACAAGTGCAAGCCGAACGGAGCCATGCGGGACGCTCCGCCGGAGGAGGAATTCGTCGCCCAAATGGAGAAACAGCCGCACGACCAAGGGACACAGAAAGACCCCTCTGCTACCTTGCTGCACACGCTGGAGCACCTGCTGCAGATCGATGTGAACGAGCGCCAGACCGCGCTCACGCAGATGTCGCAATTGGTCCACCAGGCCTTTGGCGCCGATAAAGTCGACATCATGTTCTTCCAGGAGGACATTAATAGCCTGGTCGCGCTGGGCACGAGCGACACGCCGCTGGGTCGGAAGGAACGCATGCTCGGTCTGGACCGGCTGCCGCTCGCCAACGACGGACGCGAGGTCGAGGTCTTCTCTACCGGGAGACCGCATCTGACGGGCCACGCCGATCAAGACCCGCACGAGGTGCCCGGCCTGGTTGAGGCGCTGGGCATTCGCTCCTCGATGGTCGTGCCACTGGAGGTCGACGGCGTCCGGCGCGGCGTGATGCTGGCCTCGTCGACCACGCCGGAGCGGTTCGGGCAGCGCGAGCTGGAGCTGTTCGGTGCGGTCGCGCGCTGGGTCGGTGTCGTCGTCCATCACGCTGAGTTGGTCGAGCGCAACCGCGAGCAGGCGCGCGAGCAGGGCAGGCGTATGGCGGCGGACGAGTTGGTCACGGTCGTCGCGCACGATCTGCGCAACTATCTCACCCCGCTCAAGGCGCGCATCGATCTCATGCTACGGCGGGCGCGGCGGCGCGGTTCCACGCATGACATCGAGGATGCCGAGGTTGCCTCCCGCGAGATCGACCGGCTCAGCCGCCTCATCGGGAATGTGCTGGATGCGAGCCGGATCGAGCAGGGCCTCTTCGCTCTCGATCCGCAACCGATGGATCTGGTCGCGATGCTGCACGACCTCGCCGACGCGCTGATGGTGCCACGGACGCGAATCCGGCTGCGCCTGCCCGACGGTCTGGATGAACTGATCATCATCGCCGATCCCGACCGAGTTCGCCAGGCGCTCGAAAATCTGCTCGCCAATGCGCTGCACTATGCGCCGCAGCGGACGGAGATCACGCTTGAACTGGAACTTGTGGCGCCCGAAACCCAGGCCGAAACCCAGGCCGAGACACGCGCGCAGGAGCAGCTACCCGAGCCACTGGCGCGTCGCCTCCAGTGGGCCGTGATCGCTGTGCGTGATCGCGGGCCAGGGATTTCGCCGGAGGTGGCGTCGCGCATCTTCACGCGCTTCGCCTCGGGGACGAACTCGCCCGGTCTGGGCCTCGGCCTCTATCTCGTGCGCGAGATCGCCCTGGCCCACGGAGGCGATCTTACCGTCGATGCGACATCAGGCGAGGGCACACGATTTGTGTTGCGGCTGCCGGTCGAAGGTCTACAAGAGGCAGCAACACAAACCCCAGAGATGTAGCACGGCGGACGCCTCCTCGCGGGCCGATGGCATACCACTCGCCCGCTAGAGTCGCGAGCGCCGCTACAGGCACAGAGAGTCGGCGGCGGCGGCGACCTCGTGCAGCAGATCGTCGATATCGAATGGCTTCACAATCAGGGGCGCGCCAAGCTGGCGCAAAAGCTCGTGGACGGCGGGCGTCACCAGGTTGGGGCTGGCAGTCATCGCCACAACAGCGGCACGGCGGCGCAGCCGCTTGTCGGCGCAGATGGCCCCCAGGACGGCGGCGCCATCCTCGACACCCGGCAGCAAGATGTCAAATACCACGATTAGGCTCGTCCGTGTGGTACGGAGCGCGTGCAGCGTTTGCGCCGAAGTGGCCGCTTCGCCAACGGGATAGGGGAGCTCTTCGAGCAGCAAGCGGATGGTATCGCGATTACTCGTGTCGTCGTCGACGATCAGGATACCGGGGGCGCTCACGGCCACAGTGTTTGCGGGCATAGCCACTCCTCAGCAGTCGCATCCAGAACCCGGTTCGCCCCGAGAAGGGCCGCCTACCAGAAGACGGCCTCAACACGTCCGGATATCCTTTGAACACACAAAAACGCAGTTCCTAGCATTCAGTGTACCAAGTCATAGCATCTCGTGACCATTCATCCGTCGAGCGGCTGTTAGGGGGCATGCAGACATGACCGGAGGCCGGTACAGCCCCTCAGACAAAAAGCCCCTCTCCCCGCGGGGAGAGGGGTTGGGGGCGAGGCCCCTTAGCGGCCGACGACGAACGAGCCGTTGCCGTTCTCGTAGCCCGCTTCGAGCAGCGCCTGCTCGTACGGGTCGATCGGCTCGGGACCGGCCGCGACGTAGGCGAACGCGCCGACCATCACGAGGATGAAACCAAACACCACCAGCTCCGGGTACGGCTGCGAGAGGTTGTACATCACGAAGGCGACGGCGGCGCCGATCAGCACCGAGACGCCAATCGCGATGGCCCACGGCAGCGAGCCCGCGCGCAGCGCCGCCAGCCCGGCCGTGACCACGCCGACCACCTCGAAGATGATGCCCGCGAGGAAGACGCCGTGCGCGCCCTCGAAGCCGTTGATGCCCGTCACCAGCACGTCGTTATGGAAGCCGATGATCGCGCCCGCCAGCATGAGGATGATGGCGATGAGCAAAGAGACCATCGCGAACTTCTTCATGTTGCTCATCGGCGGCGCTTTGCCGCGACGCGCCAGAATGGTGAACTGGAACGCGGCCAGCCCACCCATCAGCAGCAGCCCCCAGAAGGCATCGTGCGAGCCGCCGCGGCCGGGGCTGTAGAACAGTCCCAGCGCCTCGACCTCGAAGAACGACGGCAGCGAGAAGGCGGCGAACCCGAAGAGGTACACCAGCAACAGTGTGCCGAGGATGAGCCACTGGCCCATGCAGCCAAGCTGCTCCGCCACGACGGGTGCGAATTCGCGCTGGTTGCCCCACGTCCAGATGAACGCCATCACGATGATGCCCGTCGCGATCAGCATGCCGATCGGCAATTGCACCGGGTCGTCCACGTGGACCACCGTCGCGGCGAGCGCTACCCAGACCAGGCCAATCGTGCCCGCGAGCACCACCGAATTCCGCCGCGTGCTCCAGAAATACATCCCCAGGACGAAGAGCCCAAAGATCGAGGTGAAGACGATGGCGCAGATGATATAGCCGGTGAACGGCGAGAACGTGCAGCTTCCGGGGATGTCGTTCTTCTTCGAGCACGAGACCCAGAACTGCTGGCTGTCGACGTTGTGGATGGCGTTCACCACCGGGTAGATCAGCGCCCAGAGAATTAGGAAGGGAATCCCGACGCTGGCGAGCAGGCCGACCACGCCGTGCAGGTACACACTCGGCATGAACTGCTGCCGGTTGGCGGTCATCACGGGCAGCAGCCAGACGATCAGCGCAAAGAGCGCGAGCATCAGCCCGATAAAGATCAGGACATTCCCTACCGCGCCGTGCGTGCCGTCAGACTTGGGCTGCAGCGCCTGCGGCGTGAAGGTGAAGACCGTCAGCCAGATCGCGCCGATGACAATCGCCAGGCCAAGGCTCAGGCGCACCATCAAATCGCGCGCCGGACCGAGCAGCCGACCCGAGAGCACGAACGGATTGAGCACCGCGATGACGAAGAGGCCGAAGCCGAAAATCGTCCCCATCATGCCGAGGGACTTGAGGTCGATGCTCTCAAGCTGCAGCCACGCGGGATGCCCCAGGTACGTCTGCCCGGCTATCGGCCAGTCGACGACCGAGTTGCCGTTAGGGACGGCGCTCGGCAGGAACTCATTCCACCCGCCCTGACCGAAGATATTCGTGCCGAAGATGCCGATCGAGACCTGATACAGCGTGTAGAGGCCGATCGCGGCAATTCCCAGCCCGACCAGTGCGAAGAGCGGCCACGGCAGCAACGGACGCGGATCGTAAAGCAGCGAGATCGTAAAACAGAGGATGCCGATGCCGATCGAGAGCACGGCGATGTCGAGGAAGCCCTGCTCCATGTGGGCGAGCGTCGCGCCGGTGGAGACGGTGAAGATGTAGCTGGGGAATTGGCCCAGCAGAATTGAGGCGAGGAAGAAAAAGCCAATCGCGATCAAGACCGCCCGCGCCCACGACATTGGCTTCTCGTGTTCGCGTTCTCGCGCGGGCGTCGTCGCCGCAACTTGCATACTGGTGGTCCCTTCGATTCGACGAGAACGTCCGGCGGAGCCGGTCCCTTCCGCCGCGCGGCCGCGTGTCAGGCCAGAGCCTCTCTCAGCCCAACACGCACCTGCCTACGCGGAGCGGAAGCGAAAGCGTCTCCCCTCTCCCGCCGGAGAGGGGCCGCGAGTCTCGATGCGCCACTACTTGACGATGATGTACGCCTTCATCGCCGGGTGAATGCTGCAGAAGTACGGGTAGTCGCCCGCCTTGGTGAAGGTGAAATCAAACGTCCCGGTGCCAGCCGCGAGATCGGCCGCGGTCTTGGTCGAGTCGAACGGCGCCGCCGCTCCCGGCAGCGAGACCACCGTGTGGGGCGCGCTCGACTGGTTGGCCCAGTGCACCGTCGTGCCGACGTTGATAATGATATCGTTCGGCTCGAAGCCCCAGTTCGCCGCCGGGGTGTCGGGCGCGTTGTTGACGATCGGCACCGTCACGGTCTTCTGGCCGGTCATGTCTTTGAATGCGCTGGCGGGCGGCTTGCCACCGGCCTTCTTCTGGTCCTTGTACTGCGCGATCTGGGTCGCGTTGGTCAGCGTGCCCAGCACGTAGTCGAACCCGTTGACGTTCTCCAGGCCCTTCGTCGCGCGGTACTGCGGGTCGGAGGAGCGGATGAAGGCGACCAGATACGAGATGTCGTCCTCGGTCAGCGAGCCGCCATACGCCTGCGACCACGCGGGCATCGCGAGCTTCGTCGGATCGGACGGGTCCGTCGGGATACCAGCCGAGATGATGCGCGTCAGATCGTCATCCGAGAACTTGTTGACGGCCGCGTTGTTGTTGAGCTGCGGACCGGCGAGGCCCTGGCCCTGGAAGCCGTGGCACGTCGCACAGTACTGGCCGAAGATAGCCGCGCCGCGCTGGAGCGTCAGGTCGTAATTCGCCGCGGTGGCATCGGCCTGTGTCTGCTGCTGGTTCACGAAGAGAATCGGGATGATGAGCGCGATCGCGAGCACCATCAGCAGCGCGCCGAAGCCAGTGCGGTTCACCGCCGAGCCGCGCGTGTACATGATGTACAGCAGTGCGGTCGCGGCGAGCGAGGCTGCAGCGAGGCCAAAGCCCAGCCGAGCATCGAGCACAGACGTCACGCCGAGCAGCGCGAAGAGTACCGCGAGCGCTACGCCGACTGAAACGGCCAGCAGGCCAAGATTCCGGTTGTTCTCCATCTACGGGTTCCTCGTTGAGCGCCGGGACGTTACTGCGCGGCACATTGCAGCGGCGCGCCAGATGCCGAGGTCGGCACCTGCAGAATGCGTGTGCTGGAGTCTGGCCGCTGGACGTGCTGGTTCAGCTTGCCGGTATCGACGACCAGGTTGCTACCCTGGAACGACACCGTGAAGCGGTCGAGGCTGCGCGGCGCCGGGCCATCGAGATACTCACCGTCGATGTTGTAGTGCGACCCGTGGCACGGGCACTTGAAGCTATTGCAGTCGTCGCGGAAAGGCACCTTGCAGCCCAGATGCACGCAGACCTGATACAGCGCGGCCCAGTATGTGCCGTCTTTGTCCACGTACCAGTTCTCGGCGGTCATCTGGTCGTCGAGCGCGCCACCCGAGAGCAGGAACTTCGTGCTGCCACCGGTCTTCAGGTGCATGATGTATGACTTCGCGTTCGGCTCATAGAAGATGCCCTTGGCGTCAATCGCGAAGGCGCTCTGCTCGGCGGCGGGATAGTTATCTTTGCTCTTGAGGGTGATGGGCGCGCCGAACTGACCGGCCAGGTTCGGGTAGATCATCGTCAGCGCGCCATACGTGAACTCCGCGCCGACGAGGCCGAACGTCAGGCCGACCGCGCGCCGCAATAGACGCCGCCGGCTCAACCGCTGCCGCTCTAGCTCCGCCGATTCCGCTCCACCGCCCGTCAAGACCTCATACTCTTGCGGCGTTCGTTGGTCGATCGTCATGGTCGTCAGAACCCCTTCCGGGCTGGCCTCGTCTCAGCCGCCACCCGGCACGCGAAGGAGCGCAGGTCCGCATCCACGGAGGTCCGCGCTCCCGCCAGGTGATTTACAGGTCGAAGTAGATGTGCTGCCACGGCCAGATCCACTGCCAGCCAGAGCCGCGGAAGAAGCTGCCGGCCAGCACCGTGACGGCGAAGAACAGCGCGAACATCGTGAACAGCGAGATCGAGAGCTTGCGGTCCTCGAACGCGCGGCTCGGGTTGCGGTCGATGTAGGGCAGCAGCGCCAGCCCGACGAGCACGAAGCCCGGCAGCAGCACGCCCGCGATCACCGGCGGGAAGTAGTGCAACTGCTCCTGCAGGCCGAGGAAGTACCACGGCGCCTTGGCCGGGTTCGGCGTGAGGTTCGGGTTGGCGTGATCGCGCAGCGGCGCATCCACCACCAGCGAGACCACCGTGAGCATCGCGGTCATCAGCATCGCCGCCAGAAACTCACGGACGAGCAGGTGCGGCCACACGAAGACCGAATCTTCGAGCTGTTTCTCAACGCGCGTGACCGACTGCTGCTTGACGACCGCGAGCGTGCGATAGCGCTTCTGCGTCGCCGCGGGGCGCCCATTTCCATTGGTGGCAGCCGTCGTCGAGGGCCTCGGTTCAGTTGTCGTCATACAGCATCTCCTTTGGCTTCCCGGCGCCCGTAGCGCGGCGCTCCTCTTCTATGGACGAGCGGCGCACTTCAGGCGCCACCCGCGGCCCCGGGTCTCGCGGACGGATGTGTCGCGAATGCCCCGGCGCCGCAGGTGTGGCTAGCTGAGCGTGCCCGCCGGCACCTGCGCGGCGCGGGCCTGCTCCAGCTCTCGGCGCGACGGCGGCGGCGGACCCGCCTCACCACCATCCTTGCGGATGCGCCAGAAGTGTACGGCCATTAAGATGGCTCCCACCAGCGGCAAGGCGATGACGTGGAGCGTATAGAACCGCACGAGTGTCGGCTGCCCAACGCCCACCGGCTGCCCGGCCAGGATGTTGTGCGCCTGAGTGCCGAGGAGCGGCGCGTAGCTCGCCATGTTCGAGCCGACGGTGATCGCCCAGTAGCCGATCTGGTCCCACGGCAGCAGATAGCCGGTGAAGCTCAGCAGCAGGGTGACCAGGAAGAGCACGACGCCGATGACCCAGTTGAACTCGCGCGGCGGCTTATACGCGCCGTGATAGAACACGCGGATCATGTGCAGCGTGACGGTCACGACCATGAGGTGCGCGGCCCAGCGGTGCATGTTGCGCACGAGATTGCCGAACGCCACGGCGCTTTTGATCTGCTCGATGTCCGCGTAGGCGACCCGCTGCTCTGGCACGAAGTAGAACATCAAGAAGACGCCGGTGATCGTCAGCACCAGAAACAAGAAGAACGAGAGACCGCCCAGGCACCATGTGTAGGTGATCTTCATCGCCTTGCGGCTCACCTTGACCGGATGTAGGTGGAGAAACACGTTCCCCATCATGACCAGCGACTGGTTTAGCGGGGTGTCTGGGTAGCCGTGACGGAAGATAGACCGCCAGGCCTGGCTCTCCGTCATGGAGTTCCATGCCCGGTCTAGCGGGCCTCGATTCATCGTGCTCACATGGCCTCCTCGAGGATAGCGGGATCTGCGCGGATCCACCCGCGCGGCTGGGTGTGCGGGCGGACTCGCCGGGTGCGAGGAGGAGTCCGCTCCTCCGCACTGGCCGTCGCATCCGAGCCCCGACTAGAAGAACAACGAATACAGGCGCTCCCCGGCTTCCACCGGAGGAGAAAATTGCGTTGCCCCTGGCGATAAACAGCTCGCGCGGGCTGGGTGCGCCGCCAGTTTGCGTGCCTGTGTGGACGCTTGCCGGAAGGCGCTTCCACCAATAATAACACGACACTTGGCGGCTGCCATCATTCACTCCTGACGATGGCCTGAAAGTCGGCCAGCCGGAGCAACGACGGCACCCAATCTTAGCAGACGAGAGCGGAGCCTCGCAACACCCAACCCGTGCGCCGTTGCACGACGAGGAGGCCGCAGACCGGAACACGCTATCAGAGGGTCGCGGCAAAAGCGTGCTGCCGGCGGAAGGGAAGGAGTTTCCGAGACATACTTGGAAGCTAGTCTAAATCACCGGAGCGCATGCTTCATCAGGTGTACACCTGATTTTCCGCGTCAGGTACGCGGCCCCCTCCCCCACCTGACGGTGAGAGAGGGGGAAATGGACGACGGGTGCGCTTCACGCCGCGTACGCATGTCTGGCTCCTCTCTCCCAGCTTGAGCTGGGGGAGAGGCTGGGAGAAGGGGCCAGCCCTCGTCTCACGAAGACGAAGACTGCTACCCGCAGGCCTTAGCGCCCGCCGCACGACCCCTCCCCTCTCAGGGGATGGGGTAGGGGGAGAGGTTCTGCCTATAGGGGTCAGACCTCTCACACCACCGGCACGGCGACTGGGCGCGGCGCGGCGACGAGGCGGCTGCGCACCGCTGCGCCGCCCTTCATCACCAGCGCCAGGCGGTCACGCGCGGAGAGCACGGAGATATCGTCGAGCGGGTTGCCCTCGACGACCAGCACATCGGCCAGCTTTCCCGGCGCGAGTGTGCCGAGCCGGTCATCCAGCCGCAGCAACTCCGCCGCCGAGCGCGTGCTGGCGACGATCGACTGCATCGGCGTCATCGCGCTGTGCTGCACCATCAGCGCCAGCTCGCGGGCGTTCGCGCCGTGGGGGCCGACGCCGCTATCGGTGCCCATGGCCACCTTCACGCCCGCCTCTACCGCGCGCCGGAAGCTCGCGCGGTGATCGCCGAGCACATGGCGCGCCTTCTCGATGGCATATGCGGGCAGCAGGCCGGGACGCGCGTCGGCCAGATCGACCACATCCTGCGGGGCGACAAGCGTCGGCACGAGATAGACGCCACGTTCGAGCATCATCGCGATGGCCTCGTCGTCCAGGTAGATGCCGTGCTCGATGCTCGCGACCCCCGCTTTGATAGCGTTCTTGATGCCCTGGGTGCTCTGCGCGTGCGCCAAGCACCGCTTGCCCTGCGCGGCGGCCTCGTAGACCGCGACCGCGACCTCGCCAACCGTAAACTGCGCCGTCTCGGGCTCATCCGCCGCCGAGAGCACGCCGCCGCTGGTGCAGAGCTTGATCCAGTCGGCGCCCGCGCGCAGAATCTCGCGGACCTTGTGGCGCATGGCCTCCTCGCCGTCCACGACGCCCGAGGGCACATCCGGCAGCCCAACGCCGTGCATATCCAGGCAGCAGGGCATGTAGCCGTCGCCATGACCGCCGGTCTGCGAGAGGAACGAGACCGAGACGAGCATGCGCGGCCCCGGAATCAGCCCGCGCTCGACCGCCATCTTCACGCCCGCCGGAGTGCCGCCCGCATCGCGCACGGTGGTGATGCCGCCCCCCAGCGTCTCGCGCGCGTTGGGCACGGCGTAGAGCAGGCTGAGTGACGGCGGCGTCTGCAACTGTCGCAGCAGATCATAGCCCCACTGTCCGGCAAGATGCACGTGGCAGTCGATGAGACCCGGCAGCACGGTCATGCCGTCCGCCTCCAGCACCGTCGCGCCCGCGGGAATCCGCACGTCGTCGCGGGCGCCGAGCGCGGTGATGCGCTCCCCCTCGAAGATCAGGGTCGAATTCTCGATCGGGTCGGCGCCCGTCCCATCGATCAGGCGCGCGCCGACGAGCGCGACCGGTCCCTCCCAGATGATCGCCGAGGTCGAGCCCCGATCAGCGGCGTGGGCCGCGTGGTGGTTGCCGTTGTGCTTCGCGCGTTTGTCGCCTTTGTCGCCTTTGTCGCCCTTGTTCTGCTTGTCATGCTTGTCGGCCATTGCGCGCCTCTCTTGCCCTGTGGGTGCGCCATCCAGCGCCTCGACAATGTGATGGGGAGAATAGCGACAGTATACCGCGACGGGCAACGCGTCGAAGGCGGGCGTCATGCACGTAGGCGGGGACGGGCGAGGCATGCCTCGCCCCTACAAGACGACACGTCCGCTTTGCCTGCCTGGAGTAATGCGAACGGTGCCATTCTACACAAAGGCTCGCCGCACGACCCCTTCCCTCTAAGGGAAGGGCGTTGGGGATGAGGTTCTGGCCGCGAAGGGGAGTTGCAGACCGGGGCGCACGTCGAGGTCATAGCCGGAGCGCTCGCCCTGGCGCAGGTGGAAGTAGGCCGAGGCGGCGATCATGGCGGCGTTATCGGTGCAGAGCGCGACGGGCGGATAGCGCAGATCGATGCCCTCCGCGGCAAGGTCACGGCTGAGGCGCTCGCGCAGGGCCAGATTGGCCGCCACACCGCCCGCCAGCAGCACCTGCCGCACGCCCAGCTCGCGCGCCGCCCGCAGCGTCTTCGTGGCCAGCACGTCCACCACGGCCTCCTGGAAGGCGGCGGCCACCGTCGGCACGTCCAGCCCGCCACGCTCGGCCGCCTCGGCTCCGAGCTGCGTGTAGCGACTGCCACCGCTCGTGGGTACGCCGGAAGCGCCCTGCATCAGGTCTTGCACCGCAGTCTTGAGGCCGCTGAAGCTGAAGCCATAGGTGCCCGGCAGCCATGCGCGGGGGAGCGCGAGCCGCGAAGCATCCGCCGTACGCCCGGCCGCCGCGCGCTCGATGGAAGGGCCGCCGGGATAAGGCAGGCCGAGCACGCGCGCCACCTTGTCGAACGCCTCGCCCGCCGCGTCGTCGCGCGTCTGCCCGAGCAGCTCATACCGCCCGTGATGCGGAATCGAGACCAGCTCGGTGTGCGCGCCCGAGATCACCAGCGCCAGCAGCGGAAACACCGGGTCGCCCGGCAGCTCGTCCGCTCCGGCGACGCCATCAACTGGCAGCACGCCAGCCGGACGCAGCCAGTTGGCGTAAATGTGCGCTTCGAGGTGGTTCACGCCGAGAAACGGCAGCCCGCGCGCGAAGGCCAGCGTCTTGCCCGCCGTCAGCCCCACCAACAGCGGGCCGGCCAGCCCTGGGCCATACGTCGCGGCGAGCGCGTCGATGCTCTCCCAGTCCGTGCCCGCCTCTTCCATTGCGGACTCCAGCACGGGGACGAGCGCGCTCACTTGCTGGCGCGAGGCGACCTCCGGCACAACACCACCGTAGCGCGCATGGAGGCTCGCCTGCGACGCGACCACGTTCGAGAGGATGAACCGCCCATCGTCGACGACGGCTGCCCCCGTCTCGTCGCACGAGCTCTCAATCGCCAAAATTCGCATAGAATCGTATCTACTCTCTTGAAGAGAAATTGCGCGTGAAAATCCCCTTCTCTCGCCGCTAGGCGGGGGAGGGGTCAGGGGGAGGGGGCCGCGCCCTTACATGCCCTCCTCGCCCCGGAAGGTCTGTGGCACGTCCGCGCGGGCCGACTCGTCGCGGTCGAGGCGGGCGGTCAGTTGCGCGCGTAGCTCGGCGAACCGCTGCATGTATTCCGAGCTCCAGATATCGTCGGTGGACATGATCAGCGCATCCTCGTGGTTATCGCTGTAGTAGCGCCTGCGGATGCCCTGCTCCTTGAAGCCGTATTTGCGGTACAGGTTCTGGGCCACGCTATTCGAGACGCGCACTTCGAGCGTGACCGCTCGCGCCCGGATGTCGTACGCGATCTGGATCAGCGTCGAGATCATCAGCTCGCCGATGGCCCGCCCGCGATATGCCGGATGCACCGCGATCGTCGTGATGTGCGCTTCATCCACCATCAGCCATAGCCCCGCGAACGCCACAATCGAGGCCAGCTCCGGCGTGGCGGTGGACGGCGGACGGTTCGGCAGCAGCGAGAGCGGGAACGGACGCCGCGACGACGAGTCGGCGGGACCCGGCTGCACCGGCTGGCGCAGCACAGAGCTATCGCGCACGACGATGTAGTGCGCCATCGGGTTGTCTTGCAGCTCTTTGCGATAGGCGCTGGGCGGCCACGGCGTCGGATAGGAGAGCTTCTCGATCTCGATGACCCGCGGGATATCCGCGAGCGTCATGCGATCAACGATGTAACGCATGCGATGTCCCCTCTCCGTCCGGCTGTGCGTCTTCGCGCTGGCTCTGTCCGTCGCTCACTGGCGAACGCCCCGCTCGTGTGCTGGTCGTGATGGCCGGTCGCCGCAGATACAACGGCTCGACCGCCGCCGGATCGTCGCGCTGGCCCAACGCCTCCCGTGCGAACGCGAGCTCGGCCAGCCACGTCGCCCGCCGCAGCTCGCGCCGCGAGGCGAAGCGTACCCGATCTCCCAGCGCATCTTCGAGCGCGGCGCGGGTCTCTGGCCGCCACTCTCCGCAGACGACGCACGGCTCCGACATCTGCCCCGCGAGTTCGGACGGCGCGAGCACGGCGTAGTCCGCCAGCGGAGCCCAGCCAGCGGCGTCCTCCGTCGGAGTCGCGTAGGGCGCCGCGTAGACCTCACCGCGCCCGGCTTCGAGTACCGCCCACACGGGACCCTGCGCGAGATGGCAGCCCCAGCCGAGCACGTCGAGCGTCGGTACGGCGTAGAGCGGTGTCCGCAAAGCGAAGGCCAGCGACTTCGCCGTCGAGACCGCCACGCGCACGCCGTTAAACGAGCCGGGGCCAGTCGCGACCGCCACCCCGTCGAGCTGGGCAGGCGTGATCTTCTGGGTGTCGAAGAGCCAGTCGAGCCGCTGCAGCAGTTCCGTGCTGTGTCGCTGGCCGACCTCCCAGCAGAGCTCCGCGCGCGTCCGCTCACCATCGACGAGAGCGACGCTGGCTGTGCTGGTGGAGGTATCGAGTGCGAGCAGCATCACGGGTGGTATCCTTCCGCCTGCGCGCCCACCGCCGCGAGGAATGCCTGGCGCAACTCCGCGCCTCGCCGTCCCGATGCCGACACGAGCACTGCCCGCTCGTCGCCGCCGCGTGGCTCGATGCGGATATCGAGCCAATCCGGCCCCCACACCGGTGCCTCACCCTCACGCTCGCCACGCTCGGCCCACTCCACCACACTCGCGCCCGCGCCCGCGAAGTAGTCCTCAAAGCCAAGGTCAAAGAGCTCGTCGGGATCTTCGATGCGATAGAGATCGAAATGGTAGAGCGGCACACGCCCCTCGTATTCTTTGAGGATAGTGAAGGTCGGGCTGTTGACCGTGCCCATCACGCCTAGCCCGAGGCCGATGCCCTGGGTGAAGGCTGTCTTGCCCGCTCCTAGCGGGCCATGCAGCAGCACCACATCGCCCGAAGCCAGCACCCGGCCAAGCGCCGCGCCAAGCTCACGCGTGTCCTCCGGGCTGGCGCTATGAAGCTCGACAACCGCCCCAGAGGAGGCTCGCGCTGGCGCTCTCGACACGATCTCGCTGTCCTTTCCGACGCGCAGAATGCTCCGACACCAGCTTCCCACCCATGGAAACCGGCTCTGGCTACCATTATATCCCGGCTGTGCGGTCTCGCGACAGTTGCTGAGGCGGTCTCCACGCCCTTCGCCGCGAACGCCCCAAAAGACGACCCCTTCCCTTGAAGGGAAGGGGGTTGGGGGTGAGGTTCTGCCTATGGGGGAGGGGTCAGGCTCTCTATATCCCGTTGCCACCGCTCGTATTTCCCCCGCTATTGCTATTATTGCTACCGCCGTTGCCGCCAGCCGTCGGCGTCCCTTGCACAGTGCCGCTGACCTGACCCGATCCGTCAACGGTGAGCCGCAGCCGTAGGCTGAGCGCGCTGCCGCCCGTGCTGGAGACCGCCGCCGTCACGCGCCACGCCGTGGCCCCCGCGCGGAGCGATGTAACCCGACCGCTATAGAGTTGGGGCGCCGACGACGTGCCGAGCACGACGGACGTGGAGGTGATGGTCGTTCCACCGCCGTCGTCTCCGCCACCCTGCGTTCCTTGCAACTGCAGTGTCAGTGTGCCGGAGGTCGCCCCGCTCAGCGTCAGGTCCATCGTCATCGTGACGTTGCCTGCGCCGTCAGGCCCCTGCTGTGTCAGCGTGCCGGTGGCATTCGAGGTGAAGCCCGCGGCAAAGGTCGAGTCGTTGCCCGACGACGAGGCAGGCGGCGTCGGCGTGGCGGAGGAAGGCGGCGTCGCGGCGCCTTGCGACGGAACCTGCTGGCCAGCGTTCCCCGCGGCCAGCGCGACGCGTGCGCCCGAGCCGTTGCCATTGTTCGCGGAAGCGTTCCACCCGCTCTGCAGCGGACCCAACACAGTCCACATCGCCAGCGTGGCCAGGGAGAGCGCGGTGAGTGCGGCGAACCCCGGATGCGCCCTACCCTTCGGTGTCGCAGGCATGAGCAGCCGCACGAAGAGCAGCCCGCCGACCAGCGTGATGCTGCCGGCGTAGATCAGGACGCCCCAGACGGTGCGGGTATCGCTGCCGGTCGCGATGCCATGCACCGAGACCAGCCCGTAGAGCACCAACGTCAGCACGTGCAGCCGCCGCCACCAGGCATAGCCGATGAGCGGGCGCACCCACGTGCTCAGGCCAATCGCGAGACCAAGATAGAGACCGACGATGCCGAATGCCATCCAGAGCGGACGGTAGTGGCTGACCATCGGCACGAAGACCTCGGCCAGCCCAAAGCGCGTGAAGGGATCGACCCACACCGCCAGCACATGCACAGCGGTGAACACCAGAGCAAGCAGGCTGAGGAAGTTGTGCAGCTCGCTATTGAGAAGCCGAGGCCAGCGTCCCGACTGCCATTGCAGCGTCAGCGCCAGCCCGATGGCAACTGAGAGCGTCAGCAGCACGTAGGCGGTGAACCCGCCCGCGCGCGCGACATCCCATGTCACCGTCTGCCAGAGGCTCATACCGCTTCCTCCGGCTCCAGCGTCACCATCGGCGGCCACTCACCCGCCGGGTACCATCTGCCGCCGCGCGCGACCAGCACACCCGCCAGCCGGTGGTCCTCCAGAAAGCGCACACCGCGCACCGCTCCGAGAATGAAGGCGACCTTGGCGGCGACCTCGGCCTGGGCGCAGGTGCTCGCCACCACGCTGACGGACCAGATGCCGCTCTCAGCGGGCAGTCCGGAGCGGGGATCGAGCAGGTGATGGCGCTCGATGCCGTCCTGTCGCCAGTATCGCCGCGCGATGCCCGACGTCGCCACCGCGCCGCGCTCCAGCGCAAGCACCCACTGGCGGTCCCGACCAGGGATGGCGATGGGCCAGTGATCGAGAGCGGGGGGCAGGCCAATCACGGCGAGGTCGCCGCCAGCATTCACGAGCGCTCGCGAGATGCCCTGCCGCCGCAACGTATCGAGCGCCGCATCCACCGCCAGCCCCTTCGCGATGCCGCCGAAATCCAGGCCGACACCGTGCGGCAGCGTCACCCGGCGCGTGGCAGCGTCGAGTGCCACATCGCGCCACCCGGCGGTGACTGGAGGATAGCTCGCGAGCGGTGCAGGCTGATCCGCGTCCATCTCGCCGAACGTGCGGTCGTACCCCACGTAGAGCATCTGCGGCAGCAGCGTGGGGTCATACAGTCCACCGGTGGCGGCGGCGGCATCGAGCGCGGTCGTCAGCACGGAGAAGAGCAGCTCACTCACGACGGTCGGCGTGCCTGTCTGGCGATTCAGACGCGACAGCTCACTGTCGGGCTGGAAGCGACTCAGCGTCCGTTCCCACACGTCGAAGAGCTCACGCACGACGCGCGTATATAGCTCACTCGCGTCATCCGGCAGCAAGAGCGCGACGGTCGTGCCCATCGCGCCGAAGCTCGTCCGGCGCAGTCCAGCGGGGACCACCTCGTAGTCGCGCGCGATGGTGTCGAACCAGGGGCCGGTCTCGATCTCGCCGTCATGAGACAGCGGAGCTGGAAGCTGGTGGTTGCTGGACTGGCTGTGAACCGACTCCATAGCCTCCTCCTTGTCCGAAGAATCCTCCGCCCTGCTGCTGTTGCGGGCTTTGCTGCGCGGATGAGCCTGACGGCGAGTCGTTCCCCGATGACGACGGGCCAGCGGCTGGCGGGGTCGGCGTTGCACTGCCTTGCTGGGCCGTGACGCCGGTCGTATGCGTGACGACCAGCCCAACCAGTCCTGCGAACGCCGCGAAAGAGAGCAAGGCCACCGAGCGCTTCAGGCGTTCAGCCAGCGCGACCGCCTGCTCGCGGGGCATACGACCGGGTCGTGCGCCCGGCGAGCGCCGGACCGGTTGTTGCGGTGGCAGCCAGAGCTTCGGCGCGGGCTGGGGAGGATAGGGCTGATAGGGCCACTGAGGCGGCGTTCCCGTAGACCACTGAGGTGCCCCAGCCGGTGGATACGGCGGTGGATAGGACGCCTGCCTGCCCTGATAAGGCGGTGGGACAGAGGGACCAAACGCGGTTGAATCCGGAAGAGTCGGCTCATCCCCGACCGGTGGCATCTCGTTCATATCCACAGACTCCCGCTGTTCCGGCGCATCGAGTGCGCGTCCGTCCATCTCATCGCCTACTCGACGTATATCTAGCGTAGCAGCGGAAGCTGTAAATCTACTGAAGATCTTCTGTGAAGATTCTCAGACTTCAGGCACGACTCGCCTGTCAGGGCGAGGTACCCCGTGTTGCGCCCGACAAAGGCGAGGCATACCCTGCCGACGTCCTCGCGAAGAAGACCGCCAACGTGATGTGCTCACCGCATTCGCGGCACATTAATGGACGCGCGCGCCGCAGTTCGAGCAGAAGGTCGCGCCGGTGCGCACGGGCTGATGACACGTCGGGCACGGCGTCGTGTCGTTGCCCGCGCCGCGCCGCTGGACGGCGACAGAGATGGTGCCCGGCGCGAACGTCTCGGTGCGAATGGCGTCGATCTCCGCCGCGGCGGCGTTGAGATCGTTCGTCAGCACCCGCATGCGCTCGGCGAGCGCGCGCAGCGGCGGCTGTGTAATCTGGCCACGCTGTTCGAGGTCGAGCACAACACTGCTGAGCTGTTCGAGCAGTGCGGCACGCTCACGCTGCAATAGCTCTACATCATGCTGCCGGGCGGTGCTCCGGCGCATCTTATCCGCTTCCCATGCCGCCCGCTCGAATGCGGTGCCCGCCGCGCGTTTGGCCGAATCCAGAAAATCCTGCATGCTGACTTACACCTCTTCTTCGATGGCATTCGGGTAGTGCCGCACATCGCGCACAGCGCCCGAGGCGGAAAGCTCGACGGCCAGGACGTCCAGGCGATAGGGTTTCGCGGTGAGCGCGTGGGTATCGAGATAGGTCTGGGCGGCGAGCAGCAGCCTGCGCCGCTTGGCGGGCGTGATCGCCTCCTCCGGCGCGCCAAGGGCTGTGCCGCGCCGGGTCTTCACCTCGACGAAGACCAGCTCATCCGCCTGCTCGGCGATCAGGTCCAGCTCGCCGTAGCGGCAGTGCCAGTTGCGTTCGAGCACCCGCAGGCCGTGCGACTCCAGCCAGAGCGCCGCCAGCCGCTCACCCGCTGCCCCAAGCGCCGCGCGAGCGGGAGTCGTCCGCTCCACGCCGCGTGCCCCCTTCTCCGCCATGCTTCCGCTCCTCTGGCAGTCAATACGCATCGGCACGGCTCTGGGTGGCAACACGCAAGCCCCGCGCCTGCCATCCCCCACCTGGCATCCGTATGTGCCCACCCTGCGCGCCATCCGTCTTGGACACACAGAGGGCGATCGCTTGCCTCCCACGACGGATGTCTCTCGCACGGAGCAAAGCATCTGTGCGACAGTGCGGGAAGGCGAGCACCCAGGCCCGCGAAAATCGAAAGAAACGGATGACGCAGACGATGACCAGCGAGGAGAGCACTCCCAGCGAGCATGCGACAATGCCTTCGACGATTGTCTTTCTCCACGGCTCCGGTGATGACGCGCACGTGTGGGATGAGGTGATCGCCAATCTGCCTGAGTGTACGACGGTCGCACTTGACCTGCCAGGCCACGGCGAGCTGATCGAGCGTCCGGGACCCGCGACGATGAGTGTCGCCGACTATGCCGACGCCGTGCGCGCGGAGCTGGCGCGTCGCGATCTGCGGCGGGTCTGCGTCGTGGGTCACTCGCTCGGCGGCGCCATCGCCCTGCAGCTCGCGCTCGATCATCCCGCGCTCGTGGGCGGGCTCGTGCTCGTCGGCTCCGGGGCGCGTCTCCGTGTCACGCCTGAGCTGCTCGACCTCGCCAGAACCGATCAGACCGCCGCCGGGCATACGCTGAAACAGATGGGCTTCACCGCTGACCATGCCGCACAACGCGAGGCATTCGAGTCCCAGCGCGCGCCACTCGCCCCCGGCATGCTCCATCGCGACCTCGCGGCCTGCGACGCCTTCGACGTGATGGCACACCTCGGCAAAATCGCCCAGCCCACGCTGATCGTCACGGGCGAGTCCGATGCGCTGACGCCGCCGAAGTACGCGCGCTACCTCCATGCCAACATCGCGCACAGCGAAGTGGTGCTCGTGCCCGGCGCCGGCCACTATCTGCCAATCGAAGAGCCCACCACCATCGCGTCCGCGATCCGCCGCTGGCTGACGCAGACCCCCTCTCCCAACCTCTCCCCCGCCTGACGGCGGGAGAGAGGAGCCAGACGTAGCCTCTTGGCCACCACCGTCTGCCCAGCGACCCCTTCCCTCTCAGGGAAGGGGGTAGGGGGTGAGGTTCTGCCTCGCGCTGCAAGAGAAGCGCCAGCCAGGCGGATAGGGCTACCCGCCCAGCACCTGAATCGCGCGCAGAAGCTGCGCGTCGCCTGAGCTCTGTATCTGCTGCAGCGTGAGGTGCTCTTCCTGCGCGACGAGCGGCGAGACGGGCGTGGCGGTCTGGGGCAGCGCGACCTGCAGCTTTGGCGTGTAGCCCTTGTGGTAGATCGACTGCCCGTTCGGCAGGAGCCATTCCTGTGTGCCGAGCCAGAGCACCGAGCCGTCTGCCAGCGTGAAGGGCTCCAGCACGGTGCCGGTGCCGAAGGTCGTCTGGCCGATGGTCTCCACGTCGGGCCGGTTGACCGAGATGGCGCCCGCGACGATCTCCGCCGCGCTCGCGGTGCCGTTATCGACCAGCACGGTCAGCGGCGTGGTCGTCGCCAGCCCGCCCGGCTGCACGTCCTGCGGCGTCTCGCCCGTGCGGCTCTTCTCGATCAGCACCGTATGACCATGCCCCGCCGGGATGAACTCGCTCGCGACCGAGACCGCCTGGTCGAGATAGCCGCCGGGATTCCCGCGCAGGTCGAGGATGATGCCCTTCACGTGTTTCGCCTGCGCGTCTTTCAGGATGGGCTTGAGCGAGGAGTCCGCGTCCTGGGCGAACTGCGTGATCTGGATGAACTCGATGTTCTGGCCGGGGATGATGTACGAGACCACCGTCGGCGCGGTGAATGAGGCGCGTGTGAGCGTTACGTCGAAGGTGGCGGTGGTACTCTGGCTCGGCCGGATGAGCGTCAGCGTAACGTCCGTCCCCGCCTTGCCGGTGATCAGCGGACGCACCTGGTCGATGGTTTGCCCGCGCACGCTCTTGCCGTCCACGCCGACGATTTCATCGCCGGGCTTCACGTTGCCCTTCGCCGCTGGAGAGTTTGGAATCACGGCGTCGATGCGCAACGGCTGGCTGCCGCCGCCCGAGAGATAGACGCCGATGCCCACCGTCGGTGCGTTCTGGAGCTGCTGCTGCTCTTGCTTGGCCTGGGCGGGCGTGTCGAAGCGACTGTGCCCGGTGTCGCCGAGCGTCGCGACCATCGCATTGATGGCGGCGTAGGCCATCTTCTGCTGATCGATGGCGCTGGTGATGACGTAGTGGTTCGTGATGTCACTCCAGGCCTGGGTGATGAGCCGCTCGTTGCCAGATGACACGTAGTTGTTGGAGTTGACGTAGGCGTTGCCGAACCACCCGGCGGCAAAGGCAATCACGACGAGCACCGAGGTGACGAGAATCTGCGCGACGCCCTGGTCGTATCGGGACTCCCGTTTGGGGGGGAATGCGTCAGAATGCGGCTGTTCGTGAGAGGTATCGGGGTCATTTATCACTGCGGCCTCCAAGCCAGTGCCATGCTGCGTTCCGCGGCTCGTGCGGACAGTGGCCGCGCCGTATGTATGCCGTATGAATAGGGAGTGTAGCCGCCGCGCCAGCCACGTTCATAAGAGGCGCGCGGGTAGCCGCGAAGTTCCTTCACACTATACAACGGTTGAGCCAGCCAACCAGCCGGGCGGACTCCATGCCCGCCCGCCGCGAACGTCCGTCGGCTTCCATCTTTCATACGTTCAGCGGCACGGAACCGGCTGGGCAAATTGCCGGACCCTCGGTTGCTTGACGCGAGGAATGCGAGACACTACGATTGCTCAGGATACGCACGGAGCGCGCCCTGGGTGACATAATACAGATAACTGTACTGTGTTATTTTGACATTCGAGGATACCTGTGCCGTCAAAGCGATTTACTTCGGGCAGGCCAGAGCGGCGACGTGCGGACACCGGCACTCCGCGAGGGCAGCAGCGGGGACGGTGGAATGCCAGCGCGCCGCCTGGTCCTACGCCGGAGCGACAGGGATTCGTCTGCGGCCACTGCGGGCGCAAAGTCGGGCCGCTCCCAAGTGGCGGGCATCACCGCAACCACTGCCCATACTGCCTCTGGTCACGCCATGTCGACGCGGTACGTTCGGGTGACCGCGCGAGCGGGTGCAATGGCCTGATGGAGCCGATTGGCGTGTTCCAGCGGCCTAATGGCGAACATGTCGTCGTGCATCGCTGCCAGCGGTGCGGATTCGAGCGCTTCAACCGCATCGCCGCCGACGACGACTTCGATCTCGTGCTCTCGCTGCCTGTCGTCCCGCCACGGTCCGCACAATCCGCTGAAGACAGCCGAACGGAGACCTGATACAATACGTGCGCCTTCACTGATACTGGGGACTTTGAGACGATTGTGCGGGTAGACACGTTGGACGAGACGACCGCAGCAACCCAGCCGGAGCGCCTGGCGCAGACCGACGTGCTCCATGACACCGCCGGAGCCAGTTGTATGGCCCGTATACGCCACCGGGCCGAGCAGGCGCGAACCCTCCTGTGTGTCGGGCTGGATGCCGAGCTGGAGAAGTTGCCCCCCGGCGTGCGCGGCGGGCAGACGGGCCTTCTCGCGATTGACGCGGGCAGCCGCGAAACGCAGAACGAGGGCGCGCTGCTCACATTCAACCAGGCGATCATCGACGCGACCGCCGATCTGGTGTGCGCGTATAAACCCAACATCGCTTTCTACGAGGCGGCTGGCCCGGCGGGCATGCGGGCATTGCAGCGCACGATCCGCTATATTCAGGTCAGCCACCCTGAGGTGCCGGTGATTCTCGACGCCAAGCGTGGCGACATCGGCAGCACGAGCGCCGCCTATGCGCGCGCCGCCTTCGACGTCTACGGCGCCGACGCCATCACGCTACAGCCGTATCTCGGCGCTGAGGCGCTCAAGCCCTTCCTCGACCGTGCCGACCGGGGCATGTTCATTCTGGCGCGCACCTCGAACGCTGGCAGCGGCGAGTTTCAGGACCTGTACGTACGCAGCCGGCCTGAGCGCGCGGGCGCCACACCCCAGATCGGCGACGACCCGCTGTACCTGGCGGTCGCCAAGCGGGTCGCGAGCGCGTGGAATGAGCACAAGAATTGCGGACTCGTCGTTGGGGCGACATATCCCGGCGAGTTGCGCACCATTCGCGACGCCGTGGGCGATATGCCGATCCTCGTTCCGGGCATCGGTGCGCAAGGCGGCGAGCTGGAGCCCGTGCTCCGCGCGGGTCTGGATGGAGACCGACAAGGCCTGCTCATCAGCGCGTCACGCAGCATCATCTACGCCTCGACCGGGCTCGACTTCGCGATAGCTGCCCGGCGTGAGGCGATCAAGCTGCGCGACGAGATTGAGCATCTGCGACACCAGTAATTGTCCGCCACCGGATGACGTGAGCGCGCCACACATGCGCCGCTCGCTTGCCGTGTGCGGAGCCCGAGACGTGCGGCACAATGGCGACGACATTCCTCAGGGAGGACACGTGAACACCAGTGGTACAACCGGGCTGGCGGGCCTGACTCAGAGACAGCGCGACTTCGCGGATGCGCTCCTCGCGGTGGGGGCGGTGCAATTTGGAGAGTTTCGGCTGAAACTGCACGAAACGCAGCCAAACGCGCCACTCTCGCCCATCTACATCAATCTGCGAGTGCTGCGCTCATTCCCCGACGCGATGGATGTCGCGGTCGATGCGCTCGCCGAGACGATTTCGTCGGCGGGCCTCACCTTCACACGCTACGCCGACATTCCAATGGCCGCGACTCCGCTGGTCGCGGTGCTCTCGCACAACACCCGCATCGGGCAGATCACACCACGCGGGGCGAAGTCCCACGGGCTGACGGGAACGGTAGATGGGGCGTTTCAGCAGGGCGACAGGGTGCTGCTGATCGACGACCTGGTGACGCACGCCGACAGCAAGATCGAGGCGGCGCGTGTGCTCGAAGCGAACGGGCTAGTCGTTCACGACATCGCCGTGCTGATCGACCGCGAGCAGGGGGGCCGCGAAGAGCTTGCCAAAGCGGGCTACACCCTCCACGCGACAATTCGCCTGGGCCAGTTGCTCAACTACTGGCACGCGATGGGCGGGCTCTACGACGACATGCTCGCGCGTGTGAGGGCGTATTTGAGGCAGGAGGAACAGCAGGAGCGATCGAAGGCCTAGCCCCTTCCTGGCGAACGGAAGGGCGAGGTTCTGTCAGACATACGCGTAGGGGAGCAGACATGCTGTACGAGCGGATGATCCGGCCGGCGCTCTTCCGTATGGGCGGCGGCGATCCCGAGGTCATCCACGAACGGCTGCTGCGTGCCCTCGCGGCCGTCTCGGCATCTCCCGCCCTCACGCGTGCGGTCGGCGCTGCCTGTGCGCGGATCCAGCCGGTACCCGCGACAGCGGGGCGCGAGGTCTTTGGGCTGCGCTTCCCCAACCCGATTGGGCTGGCCGCTGGATTCGACAAGAACGGCGTCGCCGTCCCCGCGCTGGCCGCGCTCGGCTTCGGTTTCATCGAGATCGGCACGGTAACCCGCTATCCCCAGCCGGGCAATCCGCATCCGCGCCTGTTTCGCGTGCCGTCGGACGCAGCGTTGCTCAACCGCATGGGCTTCAACAATCACGGCGCGGAGGAAGTGGCCGCCCGGCTGGCGCGCATGTCACGCTCGCTCGTGCCGCTGGGCATCAGCCTGGGCAAGTCGAAGGTGACGCCGCTCGACGACGCGCTCGACGACTATCGCGGCTCGCTCGACCTGCTCTATCCCTACGGCGACTACTTCGCCGTCAACGTCAGCTCGCCCAACACGCCAGGGCTGCGTGCGCTGCAGGAACGCGACCGGCTGGCCGCGCTGCTCGACGCGCTCGTCGCCCAGCTCGCCACTCGCGCCATAGCGGAAGGTCGCACCCGGCCCAAGCCGCTGCTCGTCAAGCTCGCCCCCGACCTGGAAGACGCCTCCCTCGAAGAGTGTGTGGACGTCTGCCTCACATCGGGCGCGAGCGGACTGATCGCCGTCAACACCACCATCACGCGTGACGCGCTCAGCTCCGCCGTGCCCCCCACCCTGCGCGGCGAACCCGGCGGCCTCAGCGGGCGCCCGCTGCATGCACGCGCGGTCGAGGTGGTGCGGCAGCTCTCCGCGCTGTCGGGCGGGCGGCTGCCGATTATCGGCAGTGGCGGCATCTTCACGCACGACGACGCGCGGCGCATGCTCGACGCCGGAGCCTCACTGCTGCAGGTCTACACCGGCTTCATCTACGAGGGGCCGCTGCTCCCCCGGCGCCTCGCTTCGAGCCTGACATCGTCTCCGGCGCTGGCCACCTCTCCCAGCCTCTCCCCCAGCTGACGCTGGGAGAGAGGAGCCAGAATCCGCGCGGCGCTTTGCGCACGCGTCCGTTCCCCCGCTCTCGGCGTCAGCTGGGGGAGGGGGTCAGCGGGAAGGGGCTGCCACCGGCGCGGACCTTGCGATAAGCACGGCATGGACGATACAACCACACCTCCCAGCGAGCATGCGCGCGGCACGCACTACGACGTCATCGTCGTCGGCGGTGGACCGGCGGGAATGAGCGCGGCGCTCTGGCTCGGGCGCTGCCGTCGCAAGGTGCTGCTCTGCGACGACGGGCATCCCCGCAACGCGGGCTCACGCTCCGCCTGGGGCTATCTCACACGCGACGGCATCCCTCCAGGAGAGTTCCGCGCGCTGGCCCGCGCGGATGTGCGCCGCTACGAGGATGTCACCTGCCTCGACGAGACGGTGACCGACGTGCGGCGCTTCGCGGGCGGCTTCACGGTCACGCTGGCGGATGGCGCCGAGGCGTCCTCGCGCATGCTGCTGCTCGCGACGGGTGTAGTGGATGAACTGCCAGACATACCGGGCATCGAGGAATTCTACGGCACAAGCGTCCACCACTGCCCGTACTGTGACGGCTACGAGGTGCGCGACGCGCCGCTGGCCGTGTATGGGCGCGGCTCGGCCGGGCTGGCGCTCGCGCTGGAGCTGACGCTGTGGAGCCGCGATCTGGTGCTCTGCACGGATGGTCCCGCAGACCTGTCGGCGCACGAACGGCACCGGCTCGCGCTCCACGGCATCGGCCTGCGCGAGGAGCCGATCACCGGGCTGGAAGGCGAGAATGGGCAGCTTGAGCGCATTCTGTTCGCCGCTGGCGAGCCGCTCGAGCGACGCGCGCTCTTCTTCATCACCGGACAGCACGAGCGCTCGGATTTTCCGGCGCGACTGGGCTGTGAGTTCACGCCGGCGGGCACGGTCGCTACCAGCGAGCACGAGGCGACGTGCGTGCCCGGTCTCTTCGTCACCGGCGACGCCGGCCCCCACGAGCAGATGGTGATCGTCGCGGCGGCCCTGGGCGCGCGAGCGGCGGCAGCCATCAACAACGCGCTGCTGCGGGCTGACCTGCGCCGCGCCGAGCACGCTGCGGAGCAGTCGCAGCTCTCCGGTGACGCCAACCGCTCGCGCACGTCTCCACCCGGCCATCCGTGACACGCTACCTGGGCTGAACCTGGGCTCGATGCGCCTCTCCGTCTCTCCGCTCTTTTGCAGCCATAAACAATCCTTTATAGTACTTATAAGTCTCGAAATATACGCGAGTTGCACCTTTGGAGGGGCGATGATAAAATGCGGTGGACAGTGCGTGCAGGAAAATTGCACG
The DNA here is from genome assembly GCA_964427535.1 of uncultured Ktedonobacterales bacterium. Classification (GTDB taxonomy): domain Bacteria; phylum Chloroflexota; class Ktedonobacteria; order Ktedonobacterales; family JADMIN01; genus CAYRVF01. The sequence continues at coordinate 1,475 of CAYRVF010000035.1, read as the reverse complement.
CCTGGCACGACGGCAACCGCGAACTTCAGCAGATTCCTCCGGAAAACGAGGTACGGCGACGGTGCATGCTCTGACACCTTATCTCCAGTACATTCAGATCATTCAGATCATTCTTGGTATCGCGCTCATCGTCACCATTCTGCTTCAGGTGCGCGGTGCCGGACTGGGAAGCGTCTTTGGTGGCACCGGGACGGTCTTCAAGACGCGGCGGGGCATCGATCAACTGCTCTTCCGCATGACGATCGTCTTCATGGTGCTCTTCGGCATCATCTCGTGCCTGGGCGCGGCCACTCCGACGACGCGCTAACGCGCCGCTCGCCGAGAGCGCTACCGCCTCGTGTCAGGAGATCTGCTCCGACCTACGTACACTGAGCGCGCGTGAGGAGGCGACAACGACGTCGCCGGCCGCGCGCCTGATGCGTCTGCAAGCCGAGCGCTGGGGCCCGACTTCCGCGGAGGTCGGGCCCTTTCTCCTATGTCAGCAGCGTCGGATGGTGTGGGTACGTCCGAAGTGACTAGCGGGAGAAGTAGAGCGCATTCGTCTGGATGAACTGTCTATACTCCGCCGGAACCGCGCCTTCCTCGAAGATCGCATCGACCGGGCAGGCGGGCTCGCAGGCACCGCAATCGATGCATTCGTCGGGGTTGATGAAGTACTGCTCGTCTTCCTCGCGGGCGGAGATGCAATCGACGGGGCACACGTCCACACAGGACGCGTCTTTCACGCCGATGCATGGCTGACAGATGACGTAGGTCACGAGATGCTCCTCCTCACGCAGTCTTGCTCGGGTACGCCCGCGCTTTCCGGCATGATACCGCTCCTGCCGCGCCGCGTCAAAAGCGGGCCGGTGTGGCGCCAATGCCTGTCGTATCCCTTGTATCTCTGGGCGCGGGCTGCTGCGCGTCCGGCACTCCGCGCGTATGGGATGACGCTCGCCGCTCGGGCGGCACGCCGTTCCGTACGAGACCGATGCACACTCGTTACGCTCAGCATGCTATCCCGCGCCGTGACTCTGGCGCCCGCGCGAGAGCGGCTCTTTTCGCGCTGGCCGCGTCCACACACGACGCCCATCCCGCCACGGTGACGGGAAGGAGACATTTCCGAAAATGGCGATTCAGAACGCGACTCTGGCCGGATTGACCCGCGAAGAACTGCTCGACATGCATTTCAAGATGGTGCTCATCCGGCGCTTCGAGGAAAAGGCGGCTGAGGAATATACCCTCGGCAAGATCGGCGGCTTCCTCCACCTCTACATCGGCCAGGAGGCCAGCGGCGTTGGCGCGATCTCGGCGCTGACGAAGGACGATTACGTCGTCAGCAACTATCGCGAGCACGGCCATGCGATCCTCAAGGGGATCGAGCCGCGCGCGGTCCCGCTCTTCCGGCCTCCGCGCGGGTTCAGGAGAGCGGCCCGCGGGAGACCCCCGGCGCCGCGCGACCGCTCCGGCTCCGCGCCCGACTATCCTCGATGGAG
>CAYRVF010000034.1:0-39931 GCA_964427535.1 uncultured Ktedonobacterales bacterium | reverse complement strand
GGCGACGTCTAGGAGCTGATCACCGAGAAACTGATTCGCCGCCACCCGCACGTCTTCGGCGAAGTGCACGTCGAGAACGCCTCACATGTCATTCGCAACTGGGAGGCGATTAAGCGCGAGGAGCGGCGCTCGCGCGGTGAGGATGTCACCACCGAGAGCGCGCTGCGTGGTGTGCCAAAGAGCGCACCCGCGCTCTATCAGGCGTATGAGCTTGGCAAGAAGGCCGCGCGGACCGGCTTCGACTGGCCCACGACCGAGGGCACGCTCGCCAAGGTGGCCGAGGAGGCGCGCGAGCTGGCCCAGGCCGATGCCAGCGGCGACGCGGGCGAGCGCGAGGCCGAGTTGGGCGATCTGTTGTTCGCTCTGGCCACCCTCGCGCGCCACCTGCACGTCCAGCCCGAAGAGGCGCTGCACGCCGCCAATCAACGCTTCCGCCGGCGCTTCGAGGCGATGGAGGAGCGCGCGCGATCTGAGCAGCGCGACGTGACGACCCTCACGCCAGAGGACTGGCTCGCCTGGTGGAACGACGCCAAGACCGCGACCGCCTGAACGACGAGCCTCCCGCGCACCTTCGTTGCACATGCTGTATGCGCATCGAGAGTACACGGGAGGCTCCCGAATGAGGTCGGCGTGTGCCCTGGCCTACTCTCCCACGACGACCGGCTGGCGCGGACCCGCCTGCTCGCCTCGCTCGGCAGTGCGCTTGGCCGCCTCGATGTTCGGGTCACGCCCGAGGAAGAACGCCAGCACGATGGTGAGGCCGCAGCCGATCGCCACGACCGTGAAGGTGTCGTTCAACGCACTCACCTGCACATGCTGTGCGAGACACGTCTGCGCTATCGCCATATTGCCATGCGCGGCCGCGATACACTGGCCCACGATTCCGCCGGGCAGCGTATGCGTCGCCTGTGCGGTCGCGACCTGCGCCTTCACATCATTCGCATGCGCTACCGCCTGCTGCGCGAGGAGCGTCGAAAGCACCGAGACACCAAGCGCGCCGAAGACCTGGCGCGTGACCGTCACCAGCGAGGAGGCGCGTGCCATCGCACGATTCGGCACGACCGAGAGCACGAGCGTCTGCAACGGCGTGTTCGCCAGCCCCAGCCCCAGCCCACGCAAAATCAGCCAGATTTGCAGCGACGCCCCTGTCGTACTCACGTCGAGCCGGGTGAACCCGATGGTGCCGAGCGTCACGGCGGCCAGACCGATGATGACCAGAATGCGCGGGCCAACCCGGTTGTAGAACCGCCCGGCGATGACTGTGCCGACGGCCGACGCGATTCCCTGTGAGATAAGGATTTCGCCCGCGGTCAGCGGGGAATGCCCCTGCACATTCTCGAAGAAGAATGGCAGCAGAAACAGGCTCCCGAAGAGGAATGCGGCTAGCGACCACGTCACGAGGTTGGCGATTGTGAACGTGTAATTCGTGAACAGCCGCACATCCATTACCGGCTCACGCACACGCAGCTCGGTGATGACGAAGGCCACGAGCAGCACCACGCCGACCGCGAGGAAGGTATCGACCGTCCGATCACTCCAGCTCTTCACACCGGCCTCGCTGATGCCATAGACGAGTGAGGTAAATCCGGCCATCGAGAGCACCAGCCCAAGCACGTCGAAGCTGTGCCGCTGAGCGGGCGTGATGCCACTCGCCGCCTGATCAGCCTCGCGCCCGCGCAACACAAGCGAGCACAGCACGAGCGCGACGACGCCAATCGGAACGTTGACGGTGAAGATCGCGCTCCAGTCAAACGTCGTGGTCAGGTAGCCGCCGATCGTCGGTCCGAAGGCCGGAGCCAGCAGCACCGGCACGGCGATCACCGCCGAGGCGGGCCCACGCTCCTGTGGTGGGAAGACGCGGAAGATGATCGCGAACGCGATAGGGAATAGCACGCCGCCGCCAAGTCCCTGCAATACACGGAAGGCGATCAGCGCCTCTTTGGTCGGCGCGAACGCGCAGAGCAGCGAGCCCACCGTAAAGAGCGCCAGTCCACCAATGAATACCGCTTTGGTGCCGATGCGATCGCTGAGGAATCCTGCCACGGGGATGATGGCGGCCTGCGCGAGGAAGTAGGCGGTCGCCACCCACGTGATGGTCTCGAAGGTGGTGTGGAATGCGTTGGCCATCTGTGGCAGCGCAACGCTTACAATTGTATTGTCGAGTATCGCCATAAACAGGCCAATGGCTACCACAATGGCCGCGCGCCACTTATACTCTAGCCGCATAGAACATCTCCTCATGCGTGATGCCGTACTCGCGCGGGCGCGACGAGGAACCCAACAGGTTACCCCCAACGAGCCGCCTGGTACGTAATTGGTTGACCAATTAGTTAAACGCGACAGGGAATATACTATCGTGCGGGTGTGGCTAGAATCAAGAGGGAAAATATGTCACTAGTCCAATGACTAGTGCGCGCCCCAGCCTCAGGACGAGGCGGCCACCCGAGGCGGCGAGCGCCGTGCATGCTGAGACGCCAGATACCGACGGCGCACACGCATATAGATCGCCACCAGGGGGACGAGGAAGAGACAGCCGATGAGGTAGCCACCCAGCACGTCACTTGCCCAGTGCTCGCCCAGGTACACGCGCGAGATGCCCACCAGCACGATGAGCGCAGCGCAAATGGCGATGAGCCCGTTACGCAACCAGGATGGGCGGAAAGACACCAGCAGTACGCAGATGAGAAAGCCATAGAACACGGTGTAGTGAACCACGTGCCCGCTCGGGAAGCTCTGTGAGTTCAGCGGCGTGACGACGTGGACGAGCTGAGAAGTGGGCCGCTGTCGCGCGACGACTACCTTGAGCACTGCGACAAAAGCGTCTGCCAGAAGTGTGGCAACGCAGAAGAGTGCCGCGATCCAGTGACGCAACGCCAGCAGCACCGCCACCACAGCGGTCACGACAACCGCGCTCTGCAGGGGATACCCGATGTATGAGATGGCGTACAATGGCCAGTAGATGAGCGGACTGCTCGACTCCTGTAGCTCGCGGGTGATCGCCAGATCGCCTGGAAGCATACTGAACGTGTGCGCGGCGTACGCGAGTCCGCCCGCAAGCAGCAGCACGACGACGTAGAGCGCGACCAGCACGTTGCGGCGGCGCGGCATCCACTCCGGCAGCCGTTCTGCCCGCTCCGGCTCGCCAGGCGCGTTCTCGCTTGCCGGACGCATAACGGACTGACCCTCCCCATGAGTATCGTCGTTGCTCAGTATTGTCATCTCCATGCCCCATCCTCGTGTTATCTCGCGCGCAGAGCCATGCGACATCCATGTCATGTACAATGTCTATGCGCTGCGTCTGGAGCGCTCGCTTGGAGTGCAGGTGGGCGTCCCAGCAGTACCATAGTATGACATGGAATCGCGCGAAGCATGCCAAAGACCGCGCGGCCTGGATGGGGGATGGATGGGTATGCATCGAATCTGTGTGTTCACGGGATCCAGCCTCGGTTCTCGCCCCGGTTACGCGTCTTTGGCGCAATGCCTCGGCACAGAGCTCGCCCGGCAAGGACTTGGACTCGTCTACGGTGGCGCGAGCAGGGGACTCATGGGGGTGGTGGCCGACGCGGCGCTCGCATGCGGCGGTGAGGTGATTGGCGTGCTGCCGCGCGGGCTGTTTCGCCGTGAGGTGGCTCACGCCGGATTGACTGAGCTCATCGAGGTGAGCAGCATGCACGAACGCAAGGCAAAGATGTTCGAGCTCGCCGATGGCTTCATCGCGCTGCCCGGCGGATTCGGCACCTGCGACGAGCTATTTGAGATCATCACGTGGGCGCAACTCGGCCTGCATGACAAGCCCATTGGTCTGCTCGACGACAACGGCTACTACACCGCGTTGCTCGCCTTTGTAGAACACGCTGTCGACGAAGGGTTCGTGCCAGAAGGCAACCGCGACATGCTCTTGCGCGACACCGACCCGGCTGGACTGCTCCGCCGCATGCGCGAGTTCCGCCAATCAGCCAGCCTCGCGGCGACGGTTGAGCCTCTGCCGCAGCCCTAGCGCGCTAGCTCTGGCGGGCCTCAGAATCAATCGCCGCCGCGGCCGCGACATCCTCGGCCTCGTATTGCACCGCCTCGCGGGCGCGCTGTGCCTTCTCGATGCGCTCGATCCAGGCGAAGAAGATGACGCTCATCAGCACCACGTCGAGGATGTTGCCCGGCACCGCCAGAATCCCTCCAGCGATCTGCTGGTCCACCATCGGACTCATGCCCCACAAGTGGTAGGCGTGGACGTAGGTGGTATAGAACGCGCTCGGTGCGAAGATCGCCGCCACACCGAAGATGTCCAGCGGCAGGCTCTCCATCGTCAGGTAGATCATTTGCACGGGATTAGACATGCGCGTCTGGCGAGAGGCCGGTGTCAGCAACGGCCACCATGTCAGCACCCCGGCCACAAGGAAGCACACCAGTTGTAAGTCGTGTAGTGGCGTACTGGCGAGCGCGGCTTCATACAGCGGACCCGCGTGCCACAGCAGGATGATCGCGTTGAATCCGACGACCGCGATCACCGCGAACAGCAGGCTGCGCGATCCCCTGCGAATGCTATCACGTAGCAGTATGCGATCGACCAGCCAGTCTGGCAGTCCGGTCAAGAGCAACGGCGCGGCAAGCGTGATGATGATGAAGAGCTGCGCCGTGTGAAATGTGAACGAGTACCTCCGCCCAAGGGTATCCAGCGGGGAGAGCATAGTGAGGGCAAGCACCACCCACCCGCAGTAAAACGCCCACTGCCGCGAGGCAACGACCGGATCACCCCAGCCATATCGGCGTCGTAGCGGGCCAATCGCGGCAATATAGGCGCCCAACAGAAGGATTAACCCTAGCAGGAGGATCGGATCAAAGTTCCATGCGGTCAGAAGGAGATGCGTTTCCATGAGAAGTGCCCTTGGGGTACGGCCATTCGTCGGGTACACTGAACCCTATCCGCTAGCATAGCACCCGACGTAGACCTCGGCAACCGCACCAGCCCAGGCGCGTCGCGCACGCCATTCCGTATAATCCCATAGGCGACTTCCACCATGGTCAGATATGTCCATCTGTGCCACGATAGACGAAAGACATGCCAGTGGCTACTCCATCCAGCTCCAGCCGTTTCTTGCGGGCATGTGAGCGTCAGCCAACCGACACAACTCCTGTCTGGTTCATGCGTCAGGCCGGCCGCTCACTGCCCGAGTACCGTGAGATTCGCAAACAGCACAGCTTTTTCGAGATCACCCGCCAGCCCGAGCTCTGCACCGAGGTGACCCTCCAGCCGGTGCGGCGCCTCGGCGTCGATGCGGCCATCCTGTTCTCCGACATCATGCTCCCGCTCGTCGCCATCGGGCTTGACCTGGAGCTTGTGGAGGGCACCGGGCCGGTCGTCGCTCACCCGTTGCGCACCCGCGCCGACCTCGCTGCCCTGCGTGAGCTCGAACCGGCCGCGGACATCCCATACGTCATTCAGACGATCGAGCTGTTGCGCCGTGAGCTGGCGCCGCTGAACGTTCCACTGATCGGCTTCGCGGGCGCGCCTTTTACGCTCGCGGGCTATCTCGTCGAAGGGAAGCCCTCGCGTGACTTCGTGCGCACCAAGCAGCTCATGTATAGCGAGCCGGACATCTGGGACGAGCTGATGCAGCGGCTCACCGACATCGTCATCCGGTTCGCGCAGGCACAGATCGCGGCCGGGGCGCAGGCGCTGCAAATCTTCGATAGCTGGATTGGCGCCCTCAGCACCCGCGACTATGCTCGCTACGTGCAGCCGCACATGCGTCGCATCTTCGGCGCGCTCACGCCCCCCGAGACGCCATACCCGGTGCCGCTCATCACATTCGGCACCGGTACGCAGCACCTGCTGGAGCTGATGGCCGAGGCGGGCGGCGACGTGATCGGCCTCGACTGGCATCTCCCCCTCGATGAGGGCTGGAGCCGCGTCGGTGGACCAGACAAAGTTGCCGTACAAGGCAACCTCGACCCGGCGGTGCTCCTCGCGCCGTGGGAGATCGTGCGCGGAGAAGCCGGGGACGTGCTGCGCCGAGCGGGCGGACGGCCAGGCCACATCTTCAACCTCGGCCACGGCGTGCTTCCGGAGACCTCGCCCGACACCCTCGAGAAACTCGTCGAGTACGTCCATAGCAACCCATACAGGCGCGCCTGACGTGGCAGGGGTGCGACGCCGCTCGCTGCTGTTGACCGCGCCGCGCCAGCTCACCTGGGTCGAAGACGAGATCGGCCCACCAGGCGCTGGCGAGGTGCTGGTCGAGACGGTCGCGGGCGCGATCAGCATCGGCAGCGAGCTGCCACTCTACCTCGGCACTGCACGTCAGGGTTCCCCTGAGCGCCACCCGCGCATGACGGGCTATGAGAACATGGCGCTCGTGCGCGCGTGCGGATACAACATCACCAACCTCCGCCCCGGCGACCGTGTGGTCGGCTTCTACGGCCACCGCACCCACGCGGTGGTACCCGAGGCAAAGGCGCTTCCCGTGCCGCCCCAGGTGTCGGACGAGGCGGCACTACTCGCGATCCTTACGTGCGATGTGGCCAAGGGCATCCGCAAGACGCGACCCGAGCGAGACGACCCGGTACTCGTCACCGGCGCGGGCGCCATCGGGCTGCTGACGGTGTGGATGCTGCGCGCGCTCGGCCCCCAGGCCATCGACGTGATCGAGCCGCGAGCGCGGCGGCGGGCGCTGGCAATCGCGCTGGGTGCACGCTCCGCCGAACCGCCAGACGCCGTGCGGACTGACGGCGAGACGTATGCCGTGGGCATAGAGTGTTCGTCGGCCGCGTCGGCGTTCGCGGAGATGCAGTCGCGGATGAGCCATGGCGGCAGCATCTGCGTGCTGGCAGATGGCAACCGCGAGCCGCTGGTGCTCTCCCCCGCGTTTCACGAGCGTGAGTTGAGCGTTGTCGGTTCCAGCGACGGCGAGGACTATCAGGCGCACGCGCGCTGGTACTTCGCGGCGCTCCAGCACGCGCCAAGTGACCTTACACGCGTCTTCGACACGCGCTGCACCGCGGACGAGCTGCCCGCCACATTCGAGCGACTCGCCACCGGCGACCTCGACGCCATCAAGGTCTACGTGGAGTATCGCTGACTATCGCTGGACCACGCCGTGACCGGCCGTCACGCTTTCGAGCTGGTAGACCATGCCGTCCTGCACGTAACCGCCGTCAAATGGGTCGTCGGCGAGCAGCATCGGCGTGTCTAGGTCGATGTAACGGAAGCCACCCAGTCCAGCGACGAGATGAGCCGATGCCGCGATACCCAGGCGAGATTCCATCATCGCGCCGACCATCAGCTCCAGGTGCGCGGCGCGGCAGATGGCCGCGATGTCCATCGCCTCCACGATGCCCGATTTCATCAGCTTGATGTTCACCGCGCTTGCCGCACCCATGCGGGCGATACGCAGCGCGTCCGCCGCCGTGTGCACCGCCTCATCCGCCGCGACGGGCACCTTCGCGCGCTCAGTCACGAAACGCAGCCCCTCCAGGTCGTGGCGATGCACCGGCTGCTCAAAAAGAATCGGATGTACCCCTTCGTCGGCGAGCATCTGCAGCAGATCCAGCGCCTCACTCGGCGTGTAGCCCTGGTTGCCGTCGAGAATGAGATCGCAGTCCGGTGCGCCATCCACGGCGGCGAACACGCGGTCGCAATCCTCGTCCACATCCGTGCCGACCTTGAGCTTGAGCGTCGTCGCGCCGCGACCGGCATGCTCTCGCGCCAGCTCGGCAACGTGCTCGACATCGACGATGGGCACGGTGATGTCGGTCTCGACGAGCGTCTGCGCGCCGCCGAAGAATTGATAGAGCGGCACGCCCCACGAGCGCGTGAGAGCGTCCAGAATCGCCACCTCACAGCCCGCGCGCGCCGATGCCTGGTGCTCGAAGCTCGCCAGCAGCGTCCGGGAGAGCACACGCCATGCGGCGGCATCCTGCCCGTTGAGTAGCCCAGCCATCTCGCGCGCGGCGACGAGCGCCGTATCCTGTGTCTCACCACCGCTCGGAGGCATCGGCGCCGCCTCGCCCAGCCCTTCCGTGCCGTCCGCCAGCGTCACGCGCACGAGGACATTGCGCGCGGCATCCACACGCCCGGTCGCGATCGCGAATGGTTCGAGCAGAGGAATATCGAGGGGTTCGGCGGAGACGGCGACAATGCGCGTTGACGACGGCCTGGGGCGCGGCATGACACACCTTCACTCTCAAGAAACTCGCGGAGGCGCGGACAAACGCGCAATCCTGATTGACATACGTCACGACGACTCGGTTCCTCTCATATCATAGAGGGTATCGCTGGCACGCAGACTGCAGCGCAACCGCTGGCGCGCACGATGCGCGGCGGGCGATCATGTCCGTAGAGTTGCAATAACGCAGATGTCAGCACCTAAAGGAAGAGGAGCAGAGAACCAGATGGCGGTGCAAAGTCTACAGGACCTGTTCTTGATCGAGCTTAGCGACATGTACGACGCGGAGAATCGCATTACGAGCGCGCTGCAACAGCTCTCCAGCGAGGTGACCTCCCAGCAGGTACAGGGCGCGCTCCAACAGCATTTGCAGGAGACGCAGCAGCAGATTAAGAATCTCGAGCAGGTTTTCCAGCTCTGTGGCGTGCAGACTCAACGAGGAGGGTGCTACGCAATCGACGGCCTGAAGCGCGAGCATGATGACTTCGTCCAGCAGAACCCCGCGCCAGAGCTGCTGACGATGTTCGACCTAGGTGCCGCGGCAAAGACGGAAGCGTATGAGATGGCATCGTATGAGGGGCTCATCGACAAAGCGAATTTGATGGGCCAGCAGCAAATCGCCCAACTGCTCCAGCAAAATTATCAGCAGGAGCAGGCGATGTACCAACGGGCGAAGCAGATGAGCCAGCAGCTTGGACAGCAGATGATGAGCATGATGGGCCAGATGGGTCAGATGGGTCAGGCAGGTGCCCAGCCTTAAAGCAACCAGCCATAACGCAGTCGTGTGGAAGGCACGTAGACATACGCGGGCGAGCCGGGAGTGCGCATCATCCCTGGGCCGCCCGTTCTCGCTACCTCGCCCACACGACGGCTCTGCCAGTTGGCTACCGCTGCCCCTCCCACTCAGCGTAAAACTGCTCAAGATAGCGTTCCATGAAGCGATGGCGTTCCTCCGCCAGTACACGCGCGTAGTGTGTGTTCATCCGATCTTTGAGCAGCAAAAGCTTCTCGTAGAAGTGATTGATCGTCGGAGCTTGACTGGCGTGATACTCCGCTTTGCTGGCATACTCGCGGACGGGGTGCTCAGGGTCATACATCAGCCGCCCGCGCGAGCCGCCATATGCGAAGGTGCGCGCGATGCCGACCGCGCCGATGGCGTCGAGTCGGTCGGCGTCCTGCACGACGCGCCCTTCGAGGGTCGCCATCTCGGCGCGCTGCCCACCGGCGAACGACATGGTGGAGATGATCTCCAGCACATGCGTCGTCGTCGCGGGTTCCGCTCCGTGGGTCTCCATCCAGTCGCGCACGCGAGCGAGACCAGCGGCCTCGTCTCCCGCGATCTTCTCGTCCGCGATGTCGTGCAGGAGCGCGGCTAGCTCGCAGATAAAGACATCGGCGTCCTCGGCCTCGGCGATAGTGCACGCCAGGCGCCGCACCCGCACGATGTGCCACCAATCGTGTCCACTCGAATCTCGCTCAAGCTCGGCGCGCACGAACTGCTCCGCCTCGTCCAGCAGCGACTGTTGCGCTTCAGTCACGCGTCGTCCTCCGGCGAGAAACTGGTGCGCGTCCTTCGCTTCTCGGCGGCGCGCTCGAGACCCAGCGCGATCAACCGGTCGAGCAGCTCAGGATACGGTATGCCCGTCGCCTCCCAGAGCTTGGGATACATGCTGATCTGTGTGAAGCCCGGCATCGTATTGACCTCGTTCACGTAGAACTGGCCCGAATCCTTCTCCAGGAAGAAATCCACCCGCGCGAGTCCGCTCAGGTCCAGCGCGAGGAAGGCTTCGACGGCCATCCGCCGCACGTCCTCGGTCTCCTCAGACGAGAGCGACGCGGGGATCAGCAGCCGCGAGGCGTTGTCGAGATACTTCGCGCGATAGTCGTAGAATTCGCGACTGGGGATGATCTCGCCGGGCACGCTCGGAATCGGGTCGTCGTTACCGAGCACGGCCACCTCGATCTCGCGGATGTCGAGACTTGGCTCGATCAGCGCCTTACGGTCGTAGTCCAGCGCCAGCCGCAGCGCGCGCAGCAGCTCGTCGCGGTGAGCCGCCTTTGAGACGCCGACACTCGATCCCAGATTCGCGGGCTTCACGAAGACCGGATAGGTGAAGCGGCCTTCGATGCGCTCACAGACGCTCTCCGGGTCACGCTCGAAGTCAGAGCGGCGCGCGATGAGCCAATCGACGACGGGCAGCCCGACCGCGCGGAAGACGAGCTTGGCCTTCTCTTTATCCATGCCGAGCGCCGAGCCGAGCACACCGCCGCCTGTATACGGAACGTCAGCCATTTCGAGCAGGCCCTGCAGCGTGCCGTCCTCGCCATACGTGCCATGCAGCACCGGAATGACGATGTCGAGAGGACGGTCGAGCGCGGGACCAGAGCGCATGTCGGCGGCGACCAGCCCGCGCTGCGTCGGATCACCAGTCAGCGTCACCGCGGTCACATCCGAGCGAGCCGCCGTCTCGTCCATCGTCGCGCCCTGCAGCAGTCTCGTCGGGTCAACGCCGAGCAGCCAGCTGCCCTGGGGAGTGATGCCAATGGGCACGATCTCGTATTTCGACGAGTCGAGCGCGGCCAGCACCGAGGCGGCCGAAGCGATGGAGACCTCATGCTCGCCCGAGCGGCCACCAAATATGACGCCGATGCGTAGTTTGTCCGCCATAACCTATCCTTCTAACCACTGCTCCGCCCCATCGACCGTTGCTGCCCCGGCGCTGCTCTCACTAGGCGTCCAGACAATCCGCGACTATCCCAACGCGATGCCCGCGGGTCGCGCTGTAATCGTGTCAAGTGGGACGCGCTTCGCTTCCATCCCGGCCCGCGCCGCCTCCCACTCGCGCGCGGTCGGCTGGCCCTCTTCGAGCGTCAGGTTCAGCGCCTCAGAGAAGCCCCGGCACATCGCGGCGGCGGCCTCGTCAAAACTGACCGGACGGCCAAGCACGTCGCCCAACGTGACCGCCCGCTCGCGCAGATGCGCCGCCAACTCGGCGCGCTCGTCCTCGGACACGAACCAGAGATAGTTGACGACGCGCGCGATATCGCCGGTGAGGGGGATCGAACCGTGCTGCAGCACGCGCCCTGCCGGACGGGCCTGGGCGCTGCCGATCAGCTTCTTGTCCCCGGCGACGATCTCGTACGCCGACGGCACCTCGAAGCACGCGGCGCTCATGTTCTGCGTCGCGACGGGATGCGCCGGATTCATCACAGCGGGCACGCCGAGGTGGCGCAAGCCCGCGAGGAGTCCCTGGCTGAGGCGGCGATAGGCGTCGAGTATCGCCCCTTCAGCACGGGGGTCATCGGGCCGGGCGGCGATGCTGTAGGTCAGCTCGTCGGTATGGAGAATCGCCCATCCGCCGGTCGTCCGCCGCACGACGTCGACGCCATCGGCCGCGCAGCGCGCCGCATCGACGCCTTCGAGCGGCTGGCGCTTGCCCAGCGAGAGGCACGGCGGCGACCACGCGTAGAATCGCAGTGTCGGCAGCGACGCACCCTCCGCGACGGCGTCCATGATGGCCTCGTCGAGCGCCATGTTCTCCGCGCCCGTCCGTGGCTCAGACTCGATGATCACCCGCCACACCGCGGGCGTATACGCCGCACTCGCCGCCGTCATTCTGGGCCTCCCTTGCAGAGCATCGCCGGTGGAACGCGCGCCGTCATCTCCTCCCAAGCACATCACGCCCGTCACGGCGCCCGCACTGTAGTATCGCACGCGAGCAAAGCCGGGTGAGACCTAACCGCCTACCCCCTTCCCTGGAGGGAAGGGGCCGTGAGGCGAGCGAGTAAGGCCACAGGCATAAGTGGTTTGTAGGGGCGAGGCATGCCTCGCCCGTCCGTCTCCGGCCCGGGCCCCACTAGACTCCAGCAGCCTCAGAACGGATGGACGACTCGACGGACCACAGCGCCTCCGCCTCCGCTCCCTCGGGCAGCGTGCTGCGTTCGACCCGTCCTTGCGCCATACGCACGGTGTATTGGAACGACGACACGCGGACTGCCTGGCTATGTGAAATCAGCACGATCTGGTCGAAGTGCTCGGCGATGGCGCCGTCGGTCAGGAGTGTCACCAACGCGCGCGACCGCTCGGCGTCGAACGCGGAGAGCGGCTCGTCGAGGAAGATGAAGCCCGGCACCGCGCCAAGCTCCTTGGGCAGGGTGGCGAGCGCGAACGCGAGGCGCAGTGCGAGCGAGCACTGATCGCGCGTGCCGCCCGAGAAGAGGTTCTTCGCCACGTAGCGTCCGGCCATCGCGTCCCACACACGGATGCGCAGATCCGCCGCGTTCGCGCCGTCGTCACCACGCAGAAGCTCGACGTCGGCATACCGTCCGGCGGTCAGCTCGGGGAGTATCGCGCGCATATGCTCCTGGGTTTCGGGGAGCACCCGCCTGACGATCTCCGTCCAAGCCTCACGCGCGATGCCTGCCGCCAGCTCGCATCGCCGCAACGTTCGCTCGGCTTCCGCGACCTGCTCCGCGCAGGTCATTTCGTCGATGTCATCCACCGCGACTCCCGCGCGTGAAGCAAGCTCAGCTATGGTCCGTTCCAGCACGAGCGCATCGCGTCGGACCGATTCAACCTCTTCCTCCAGCCCCGCGACATCCTGGGCGTTTGCGTGGGCAAGCTCTGGCCAGCGGCTCAGTAGGTGCTCCAGCGCTTCGTCGCCATTGACGGCAAAGCCCGCCTCCGCGCAGAGCTGGCGTATCCGCTGGACCGACGTCCCATAGTCGCCTGTTGCGGCGTCGGCGTCTGACGTCAGGCGGTCGAGCTGACTCCGGACATCGGCGAGCTCGCGCCACAACTCAGGCGTATCGAGGCTGGCGAGGTCGCGCTCCACGGCACCGAGCAGTACGCGCTGAGCCGCGTCGAGCACATCTGGGTCGGAGGGCATCTCCGGGAACGCGACCTCGACCGCGACACCGGTAGCGTCCGCGTCGGCGCGCGCCCGCGTCAACTCGGCGGCAGCGGCCGACCATACGCCACGGAACTCCGTCTCGCGCTCGGCCAGCCGCCGCTCCTGCTCCGGAAGGTCTCGCAGCGCCGCCCGCAGCCGCAGCACCTCGGCTTCGGCGCCCCCACGCGCGGCCACCACAGCGGAGACGTCGGGTGCGAGTCCCATCGCCTCGATCGCCTGTCGCGCCTCCGCGGTCGCCGCCACAGCAGCATCGAGCTCGGATTGCAGCGCCTCCGGTGATTCGTGCGCTGCTCCCCGAGTCGCCCTGGCGCGTTCCAGCCGCTCGCGCGCCGCGGCTCGGGCGTGCTCGGCAGCGGCGACCGTAGCCACCGCCTCACGCACCGTCCGCTGCGCCAGCGCCGCCTCACTCGGCAACACCGGACCCGCAGCGATCTGTCGCCGCAACGACGCTTCCGCCTCGTCAATCGATGCCGGCACCGTAATGCCGGCGACGCGCACCTTCTCTTGTAGACTCGCGATCGAGACGCCATCCGCGTACTGGCGTGCCGCCTCGAGCCGCGCCTTCTGTTCGATGAGACGCCGATCCGTAGCGTTGAGCTTCTCTATCGCCACTCGCAGCGCCGATGCCGCCTGGCTCCACTGCCAGCCGCAGAACGCAGCGGCGAGCAACGCGATGGCCGCCACCACGAGCACGGGCCGCTCCAGTGTCGTCAGCGCGGCACAGACGACTGCCACGCCAACCAGCGCGAGGGTCCGTACCTGGGCCGCGCGCGTGCGTCTGCCAGCGACTTCAACCGCCGCGACCGAGGCCCGCCGCTCGACCTCGACCTGCTCCATCTCGTTGAAGCCGTCCGCCGCGGTGCCCTGTGCCCGCCAGGCCCGCACCAGCGCCTCCAGCGTCGCGACACTCTCCGCTCGCGCCGCCACATGCTCCGCCTCGTGCAACGCATCGCTGGCTTCCGCGAGACGCCTCTCTGCCTGGTCGAGTGCCTCTGACGCGGCGATTTCATTCCGTGCAGACGCTAGCGCGTCGGTTGCCTCCTGCTCCCGACGCAACGACTCGCGAAGTATGTCCTCGGCCTTGGTGAGCCGCGTCGCCATTGCCGCCGCCTCTGGGAGTTCCCGCTCAGACAGGTCGCGCAGGGCTTCCACACGTGTGCGTGCCGCCGCGGCGCTCTCATATGCCACACGCGCTCGTTGCACGGCGGGAGCTACCAACCGAACGCTCGCGGCCGCTGATCGCAGGCGCTCGACCCGCCCGGCGCACTCCTCCAACTCGGACTGCCGCACGACCAGCCGCTGCCGCTCGACGCCCGCTCCCTCGCGCGAGTCGCCCAGCGCGTCTCGACGAGCGATCTCGGCTCGCGCTCGAGCCGCGCGCAGTTGCTCCTCAAGCGCAGACACTCGGTCGCGTGCGGCACGCGCTTCGCCACGCCGGGCGGCAACGTTCTGTTGCTCGCGCAGACGCGCCAGCGCATCGCGGTCTTCGCGGGTCGGCGTCAGTTCGCGCTCAGCGGCAACTAGACGGTCGAGACCCAGCAGCCGCGCGACGGCGGACTCACGATCGGCGCGCGAGAGCTGTTCCAGGCGATCGAGCGCTTTCTGCTCCATGAAACAGGAGTTCCGCAACGTCGCGCCGTCCAGCCCGTGCATCTCCTGCAGGATGCGCTCATTCACGGCGCTGACCTGCGCGAGATCCTCGGTCTGCCCGTTCGGATGGCGAACGATGAGACGCGCCTCGTGTCGCTGGCGCTTGCTGGCCGCGCTGAGCCTGCGCGACACCTCCAGTCGCGTGTCGCCGACCAGAACATTGAGCGTGACGGCGGCGGATGTCTCGCCGTGCGGCACCAGCGAGAGCAGCGACGCCACGCCGTCCTCGCTGACCAGCGGGCTCCCATAGAGCGCGAAGTAGATCGCCTCGAAGAGCGTCGACTTTCCCGACTCGTTCTGTCCCTCGATCAGCACGCTCCCGCGACGCGGAAACCAGAGATCGATGTCGCGCAGATGCTTGAGCGCGCGCACTCGCAAGCGTTCGAGCACGATCACTGGACGCCCTCCCTCAGCGATGCGACGCCCAGCCGTTCAAGCACGAGATCAGCCGCCGCACGCAGATCATCCACCTGCTCCGGTCCGCTCGCCTGCTCGACACGAGCGGACACCAGCCGTCGCACCTCGCCCACCGGGGAGATCGGCCCCGCTCCAACCGCCTCACGCCGCGTGAACTGTCGGGAATCGAGCAGCCGGAGACCCGATGTATCGAGGTCGAACGAGAAGGCATGTTGCTGCCCGTAGACCAACACGTCGCGCAGCACGAGCTGGTGGTACTGCTCGCGGGTGAGCGTGCCGAGCAGACGCAGACGCACCATCGTCTCCGGCGCGCAGACGGCGGCCAGCGCGTTCATCAGCCGCTGCATCGGACCTTCGTCATGCTCCGCCCCGCCCGGATGCGTGCCCGGCGTCACATCAGGTGCCGCGCGCGCAGGTATATTCATGCCTGGCGGAAGCACATCCACCAGACCGGCCAGCGTCTCGCCGACGCCCACGTCGGCGGACTCGTGTGGCGTGGAGGTATCAGGCTGCGTGGGCCAGAGCCGCGACGTCGCGATGCCCAGGTCCGCGCGGGGCTGCTCGGCAACGCGGATATGCTCGGCGCGAGCGACGCCCTGCTTGCTCAACTCAACCCAGGCGAAACCGGCGCCGCCCGCGCTGCCTCCGAACTCCATGCGTTCCGTCGCGCCGCAGACGACGAGCGTGCGCTCATCCAGTCGCTGGGTGCCATAGCGGTGGATGTGCCCCGACGTCACGAACCGAAAGATCGGCGGCAAGGCGTCCAGGCTTGCCCGTGTCACGACACGTTCGCCCTCATGGGGCTGGCACAACCCTTCGAGCGCCGCATGAAGCACCAGCACGGCAATGTCGCAGCGGTCGAGGCACCGCTCGGGGTCAACGATCTGCACACTGGCGAGCGGGTCGCTCCCCGGCGGCGCGACGGGGTTATTCGTCAGCCCCGCCATGGCGACACTCAGGCCACCCAGCGACACCAAGATCGGGCGCAGCGCATCAGTCTCGGCGAAATACCGCAGTCCGTCGAGGGCGGCGTAGGTCTGTTGCGGCGCCTGTCCACCTTGCTCGGTGAGCATGCGCGGCGTGTCGTGGTTGCCGCTGATCCCCACGCACACCACCCCGGCGCGCTTGAGCCGCGCGAGAGCAGCGGCGACGAACGCGCGATCCTGGTTGCTCGGCGTGGGGGAGTCGAAGAGATCGCCCGCCGAGATGAACAATCGCGCGCCGTGTTCGATGGCATAGTTGACGGCGGCGGAGAACCCCTGACGCAGACGGGCGCGTCGCTCGGCCCGGCGTTGCGGCGAGAGGCGCGGCAGAGCGGCCGAGAGGTGATTGTCGCCAGTCACGACGACGCCAACTCTCGCGGCGTCCGACCGCTTGAGGGGGGATCGCTCCGTCTGCGGGTCGAGGCCGGCAGACAGGCCGGGCACGTCCGACGTGAACGGCGTGGGACGAACAAGCAGTCCGGACATCGTCCATGCTCCTTCACGTTGGACAGACGACGCACGCGAGAGTCGCGACGTGCGCAGCGGGGAACAAGCTCAACAGGAAAGCGTGGAAGCAGTGTACGGCGTGTAACAACACCCGTCAACGAATAGGCGTGCTGAGTGTACTTTCGTCTACTCGCACCTCTCACGAGACATTTCCGCCCGCCACTGGAGCGGCCGCACCCAGAACCGCTATAGTTTCCTAGGACTCATCCATCTAAGCGAGCACTCAGACGCCTAACTACAATTCGCATGCCGAGGAGGATACGTACAGGTATGACAGCGGATTCATCACAACAAACGGGAACAAACACAGGTACACTAGAGACAGATATGCGCGGCAAAGTCGCCGTCATCACTGGTAGCAACACCGGCATCGGCAAGGAGACCGCGCGGGCGCTGGCGCGAATGGGGGCGACCGTCGTGATGGTGGCGCGCGACCCGACGAAGGGCGCGGCCGCCCAACGCGAGATTCAGGCGCAGACGAGCAATCAATCGGTCGATCTGCTGACCGCTGACCTCTCGTCACAGGCGGAGGTGAGGCGGCTCGCGCAGCAGCTCCTCGACAAATACCCGCGCATTCACCTGCTCATCAACAACGCGGGCGGATTGTTCGAGCGGCGCAGGCTCTCGGTCGACGGCATCGAGATGACGATGGCGATCAACTACTTCGCACCGTTCCTGCTCACCAACCTCCTGCTCGAGCGCCTCAAGGAGAGCGCGCCCGCGCGTGTCGTCAACGTCTCTTCGACGGCGCACTTCGCCGGACGCATACGGCTCGAAGACTTCGATGGATCGTGGCGAACCAGTGGCTGGCGGGCGTACAACGCCTCCAAACTCGCGCTGGTCATCTTCACGAATGAGCTGGCGCGACGGCTGGCTGGCACCGGCGTAACCGCGAACAGCCTGCATCCGGGCGTCATCGCGAGTGACTTCGCCCGTGAGGAAGGCAACATCAGCGGACTCTTTTTCCGGTTCGCCAAGCCGTTTCTGTTGACTCCCGAGAAAGGCGCGCAGACGACCATTCACGTCGCGACCGCGCCCGAGCTGGAGGGCACTAGCGGCGACTACTTCGACAACCGCCGGGCGAAGCGCGCCGCAGCCGCGGCATACGACTCAGGGCTGGCACAGCGGCTTTGGGAGACGAGCGAGCGCGTCACTGGCCTGAGCACACCGTCCTCCAGCACGCCGCTCGCGGGGTAGACGCGCTACGTCTACGCGGGAGTGTGCTACGCTCGCCGCAACGACAGAAGCGTCATTGCCAGAAGCATACAAGCAGAGCACGGAGGGCACGAGCATGGCCAGGATGAGTGACGCCGAATGGCGGCAATTTCTCATGGAGGGCACACGCACCGCGAAGGCCGCGACGGTGCGCGCGGATGGGAGTCCGCACGTCACGCCGGTCTGGTTCGTGCTCGACGGCGACGTGCTCATCTTCACCACTGATACAGATAGTGTGAAGGGGAAGACGCTGCGCCGCAACCCGCGCATCTCACTTTTCGTCGACGACGACACGCCGCCGTATGCGTACGTTATGATCGACGGCACGGTCACGCTCTCTGAGGATCGGAACGAGCTAGTGCGCTGGGCAACTGCGATCGGCGCCCGCTACCTGGGCGCTGATCGCGCGGAGGAGTTCGGACGGCGCAACGGTGTTCCCGGCGAGATAGTGGTGCGTGTGACGCCCACCAGAATCGTCGCCGAGAAGAAAATCGCTGGCTACGACTAGTCTGCTCACGGGATAGTCACTGCGGCATAGTCGCGCGCTCGCCCAGGTCTGCCCAGCCGCTCGAACACCCGCAGCAGCGCGGCGTCGGTGCGCGCGGCATCTCCGCAGAGGTTGATCCGGAAGCCGGACCATTCGTCGCTCTCATGGAAGAAATGCGACGAGAGCATAAGCTGCACGCCTTCCCGACGCGCGAGCTCGGCGGCGTCCAATCCGACCAATCGCGTGCGGGGGAGCGCGGCGAGCACATGCGGGCCAGAATCGACGGACGAGCATACCACACCATACTCATCGAGTGTCCGCCGCACCGCCGCGAGATTCGCCGACAGCCGCCCGACCACCCGTTCCCGCCACGCAAGCAATGGACCCGGCTTGGCGGTGCGCGCCTCGCTCTCCCACGCGCTCCATGCATCGAGGTAGGCCAGCGCCACGTCCTCCGCGTTGCCAGCGGCGGACCCGACGAGCGACTCGCCCAGACGCTCGATGCTCCGCAATACGTCGGCTGGCCCGAAGAGCAGGCTCGTCTTGAGGCCATTGGTGAAAAACACCTTGCTGGGCGAGCGCACGATCAGCGTACGCTCAGGAAAGTTGCCCGCATACCAGGGCGATGCATCGCGCCAGTGCAACCCAAGTCGCGTCTCGTCGAGCAGCACCCACGTTCCCGTTGGCATTTCCGCGAACAGCCGCCTCAGCTTCGCGGCCCGATGTTGGACGCCGATGGAGTACGCTGGATTGGTCACGAGCAGCGCCGAGTCAGGCACACGGAGCGCACGCAGTAGCCCGTCGAGATCGAGCGCGCCCGTGAGGTAGTCGGCGGCGGGAACGACCACGACCTCGCAGCCCAGCACTTTGCACGCATCGATTGCCGCGAAGTACGCCGGCGCCGCCACCACGACGCGGCGTACGCCCCGCTCCTTGAGTGCGGCGAGTGCGAGCATGAGCGCCTGCGTGCTGCTGTGCAGGATGTTCACGTTCTCCGGCCCGACTGGAGCGTCCGCGAAGCGCACGCTGGAGCAAAACACCTCCGCCGCCCGCTCGCGCGCCCGCGAGAACGCTCTGGCGTAGGCGTACTCGCGCGGACGAGGCGGAATCGCATACAACTTGTCTTCGAGCGCCTCGGGCGGCCCGATCGCGTCATCTTCGACATCCCAGCCGCCCAGCATGTAGGGCTGCCGCCCCGTCTCCAGGCGAAACGTCTCGAGAGCGGCTGACATCGCGGCGAACGATCCGGCGCCGCTGTTCTCGTCACGAAAGCGCGTACATCCTGTTTTCACGCTCAGCTACCCCACCGTCACAGGCACTCTGTGCCATCCTGTCGCGCCGTTCGGCACGGTTCCCCGTTTGGTCTGCGTCTGCACCGTCCCCGTACCGTCGGTCGCGCGCACGACGAGCGTATAGGTGCCGGGCGTCGTCGGGTGCCACGTCCAGTTCCAGAACACCCAACTCTGGTCAGAGAGCGGCGGCGTGAGAGTCGCGGTGTTCCACGTCACGCCACCATCGGCGCTGACCTCGACTCGCTGGATGCCGCGAATGCCCGCGAACGCGATGCCTGTGACGGGCACGGTGCCAACAGCGACGCGCTGGACAGGCGCATCGATGCGGCTGGTCGTCTCAAGCTGAGCGGCGCTCCACCCCTGGCTCTGATAGAAGCCCTTGAACTCGGAATCGATCACCTCGATGCGCGTCACCCACTTCGCGCTCTGCTCGCCATAGCGACCCGGCACGATTACGCGCACCGGGTAGCCGTGCCGCTGAGGCAGCGGCCCAGCGTTCATCTCCCAGACGATGAGCGTGCGCGCCTGCAGCAGGTCGGCCAGTGGCAGGCTCGTCTGGTAACCGTCCACGCTGGTGAAGACGACGTATCTGCTCGCTAGCTCGGCGCCTCCCGCTAGGGTGAGCAGCGCCTCCAGCGAGACGCCGCGCCAGACCGACGTGCTCATCAGGCGTGCGCCGACCTCGTTGGAGATGCACTCCAGCGTGATGGCACGCGTCTCGCTCGGCAGCGCACGTAGCTCCGCGAAGTTCCAGGTCTTCGACTGGCGCACGAGGCCGGTCAGTTCAAGCTGCCAGTGATCTACCACGACCGTCGGATCGAGCACGTTCTTGCTGACGACGTAAAAGTCGTCCGACGGCGTAATCGCCGAGTTGATGGCCGCCGGTGTCCCGCCGCCCTCATACGAGAGGTTCGAGCGTGCGAGATACTCCAAAATCAGTCGGTTGATGGCGAATGCGCCGATGCCCACCACTGCGACGGTCGCCCCCGCCGCACCCAGCGCTTCACGCCGCGTGTACAGTGACTGACTCGGTAGGGCACTGGCCGCAGGCAAGCCGCCTGCCTGAGCCTCCGTGTGTTCCCTGGATGCGGGCCGCCACGCCCACAGCAGCGCTTGCGCCACCACCAGCGTGACGGCGGTATATACCGCGAATGTCAACAGCAGACTCAGCAGCGTGATGAGGCGCGCCTGCGCGGGCGAATTGCCAAAGAGGTTCGCGGGGAGCACGGGCCAGAACAGCGCCGCCGCGACGACCACCATAGCCAGGGCTGTCACCGCCGCAACAAGCCAGCCTCGCGCGCTCGGCCGCCACGTGTCTGTCCGCCCCGCCACACGGCCCGCGCGCAGAAAGGCGGGCGCGAGCAGCACGCCGAGCACGAACTGGCCCAGAAGCGTCAGCCCCAGCGGTCCGGTTTTCGGGTGCGGCTGGAATCGAATGAGCAGCGAGACGAACTGCCCCGCCGACATGTTTGGGAGAATGCGCTCCGCTACCAGTTCCGGTGCGGTCGGCGCACCCCAGAGGAGCCGCAGCGCGATCATCACCGCGATGGCAAAGAGCGATCCGGCAACCCCGGCGACAAGCTGTATGCATACAATTGCTGCGGGCCGTCCAGCGCGCTGTAGCTGCTCCGTCAGCCCGCGCGCACCCGATGAATGGTCGGCTCGGGATCCATTCCCTGTCATCGAGCGTTGAGCCATGGTGTGCCTTCTTACTGCCTTTAGAGGCTCCACTTCGTGCCGCATCCGGCGCACTGGTCCCAGGGGGAATCGCTGTCGAACGCGGTGCGGAAGGCGGCGTAGCGGGGGCCATTCCAGATTTCCGCGAAGGGTTGCTCGAAGACGTTCCCGAGCACGCGCGACGCGGCCGGACCCCGCGAGAACGGGGCGAAGCAGCACGAGAACACGTTGCCCTGTGAAGTGACGTACGCTAACGTGCGCGGCCGCGTGCAGCCAGCCCATGGCCGCCGCGCGACTTCAGCCGACGTGGAGATATACTCCGCGGGCGAGGAGGCGCCGGTCGCGCGGAAGGTCAGCCCATGTTCCGCGCAGCGCTGTGCCGTCTCGTCGATGGTCGCCTGGTCCTGCTCGCGAGCCCGGCGATAGAGCGCCTGGTCTTCCGAGGCCAGCCCCTCGCCGAAGTAGACGAGGCGCTGCACGTATATCTCACGCACGCCCGTCTCCAGCGCGAGGTCTACCAGGCGCGGCAGCTCCGGCAGGTTCTCGCGCATCGCCGTGAACCAGAACGACAGGCGCGGGTTGGTCGCTCCCAACTCGCTCCGCAGCCGGGTGAACGCCGCGAGATTGCGGACAATCTTCGGCAGCGTGCGCTCGCTCACGCCGCGCACGCGGGCGTACATCTGTGCGCTCGCGCCGTCGAGCGAGACGCGAATCTCGTTCAGATCGGCGTCGATCAATGCGCGGCCCATGCGCTCGCTCAGCGCCGTCGCATTGGAGTTGAAGAGTACGTACGCGCCCCGCCGCCGCAGGTGCGCGACGATCTCGGGGAGCTGCGGATTCAGCATCGGCTCGCCCAACCCATGCAGCACGACGCGGTCGAGCACTGGTAGCTGATCGGTGATCGCGATGACCTCGGCGAGCGAGATGTCGCGCTCCTCTTCGCGCCCGAGATGCGTCCGCGGGCATTGATCGCAGAGCTCGTTGCAGCGGTTCGTGCTCTCGATGTAGAGCTCGCGCGGCAATGGCACGTCTTCGACACGGGCCATCTCAAGCGGCAGCGACACATTGAGTGGCTTTCTCGGCAACACGGGAATATCTCTCACGGCGTTACTCCTGATAGGCAAATGTCGGCGTCTCGGGCGATGACTCGGACGGCTCGTCATCCAGTACAGTCAACGGGCGCCCAGTTACACGGCGCAACAGCGTCCGCACGAGAGGGACTGCCGCCACCACCAGTGGCACGGCGAAAAACAACTGGAAGAGCGCTGGCTGCTGATATGGCGCGAACACGACATACGTGAACGGCATCAGCAGCACAAACAACCAAAGGGCGAGCGCAGGCGCGGGCAGCGGACGCCGCGTTGTGCCAGGGAGCAGTGCCAGCAGTGGCGGCACGCCCGCGACATACCACGGAAACAGATGCGGCGAGACCGCGATCCAGACGGCCGAGAGCGCGAGCAACGTCCCCTCGACACTCAGCCTGCCGGTCCAGCGCATCCAGGCGATGATGCCGCAGAGCAGAGCCGCGCCGAGACCCACGAAGGCTACCTGCGCTAGAAGGTTGGGGGCAGCGTCACTCAGCAGCCGGAAGAGAATGCCCTGATCGACGAAACGCTGCGAGAAGTACGTCGTCAGAAAGCCACCCGAGCCGAGCCCCAACGCCAGAAACGGGAGGTACGCAAGCACACACGTCACGACGAGGCCGAGCACGAAGCTCCAGTCGCGCCGCCGAAGCAGCGCGAGAGCCAAGATTATCGGATACAGCTTGGTCAGCGTGGCCAGCCCGAGGAACACGCCCGCACCGGCTCGTGTCACTCGCCTGTCGCTGGCGG
This sequence comes from uncultured Ktedonobacterales bacterium, assembly GCA_964427535.1. Classification (GTDB taxonomy): domain Bacteria; phylum Chloroflexota; class Ktedonobacteria; order Ktedonobacterales; family JADMIN01; genus CAYRVF01. Next base: position 16,796 of record CAYRVF010000034.1, on the reverse strand, counting down.
CGAGCAGCAGCGCGAGCAGCACCCAGAGGACGGCAGCCGCGTCGACGTGCGCATTGGCCGCGAACTCGATCACCGGAATCGGCGACCACCAGTAGAGGATGACTCGGCGGAGGTCCATGCCGCGCTGGCGCAAGAGCAGCAGCGCGACGACGCCCGACGCCACGTCGCAGAGCGCGATCGCCGCCTTCATCGCCCAGATGTTGAGCGGGGCGACCGTATGCACGGCGAGATACAGCAACTCGGCGCCGGGCGGATAAATCGTCGCGGCGTTGCGCCAGTTGATATTCGGCCAGATCGCCGCGTCACGCAAATATGCGACCGACGGGTCGCTGACCGTGTGCGCGTACGGGCTGACGCCGTGCGCCACGAGCTGCGCGTCCCACACGTAGCGATAGGCGTCGTGCGAGAGCGTTGGCAGCGACGGAAATGCGACAATCCGCCAGATCATCCCGAGCGCCAGAATGACGCCGAGCTCGATCACGGCGGCCCGTCTGTTGCTAGCAGGCCTGCTCACCAGCACCAGCCATGCGCCGATGGCCGCAACGAGCGTGACCCCAAGCTCCGGCCAGAAATAGCCGAACGGCTGCGCGCGAACCTGCGTAGAAGCGCTGAGTACCAGCACATACAGGGGCAACGCGATGACACCCAACCCCAGCAGCACGCCTATCCGCACAAGCACTGCACCTGTCGCACTTTTCTCCGACGTGGGGCGTATGCCGACAGTCCATGACGAGACACTATACCAGGCCACGCTCGCCTCCCTGTGCCCCAGCTGGCAGGGCATCCTCAGCCACCGCCTCACCAACACCGAGCTCGTCCAGTAGCGCGGCGGTGAATGGCGCGACATCCGCATCGTCGGAGGATGCAGTCCGCAGCACGTCGCGCAGTCGGTCGAGATCGGGCACTTCATCCACGTCGAATGTGCGGGGCACCAGTCGCACGCGGCGTCCGAGATGGTGCGCTCGCGCGATGGTCTCCTGGCAGACGCTCGGCGTGCTCATCGTGATGCCAGTGAAGAGGTCGTCGACATCTGAATGTGTCCGCTGGGCGAGCAGATAGTATCCGCCGTCGTCGGCCGGCCCCAGCACCACGTCATTCGTGTCGAGCGCGGCGAATGCGTCCCCAATCCACGCAACCGGCACCTGCGGAGAATCGGACCCCAGGACCGCGATCCGCTCATATCCCCGCGCGCGCAGGCTTCGGAAGCCATGCAACAGGCGCTCGCCCAGGTCGGCGCCCACTTGGGGCAGCAGTGCGCTCCCCAGCGGAAGCAGCCGCTCCAGCGAGCCGGGTCCCTCACCCACGGGGTCCGCATAGAACCAGTAGAGGTCGTAGCCATCGCGCCGGGCGGCATCCGTGAGTCGCGCGCCCAGATCGCGGACGAACGCGGAGTAGAGCGCCGCCGCGTTCTCGTGGCCGATGCTGGCGCCAAGCCGCGTCTTTGTGCAGCCGGGAGTCGGCACGCGCACCACGACGAAGAGCGCCTGATGCGGTGGAGTTCGAGCTGCCGCCGCATCCACCCACTCAGTCCGCCACTGGCGGTAGCGCATCAGCGTGCCGAGGATTTGCTTCGACGCGAGCACTGTGCCACGCAGCGTGCCCGAGACTTTGGATTTACCCGCCGTCCGGGCGTGATAGTCAACCGGCAGCTCAGCCACCCGCAGTCCGGCGCGCGCTGCTTTCGCCAGCATCTCGACGGACCACCCATAGCCCATCTCATGCATATCCAGCCGGAGCAGCGCGTCGCGCCGGATGGCTCGTGTCGGGCCAAGATCCGAGACGCGCAAGCGATAGAGCGTCCGCAGAATGCCGCAGCCCACGGCGTTCCCGGCCCGTTGCTGGGGCGTGAGCGCTCCGGCTTCCGTGTGCCCGAGCGTGCGCGCGCCCATCGCGAGGTCGGCATCGCCGCGCAAGACCACCTCCGCCACGCGCGCAGCGCCCGCCAGATCATCGCTGCCATCGGCATCCAGCAGCAGCACCACATCGGCGCCTTCCGCCGCGCGCACGCCAGCGGCACACGCGAATCCGTACCCTCTCCGCGGCTCGACGATCACCTCAGCGCCCGCCGCGCGAGCAACCTCGGCGGTGGCGTCCGTGCTGCCGTTGTCAACCACGAGAATGCGCGTCCCCGTGAGGGCCGAGAAAGCTGAATGGACTCGCAGTGCCTCAATCTGGCGGCCAACGGCACCTTCCTCATCCAATGCGGGCATCACAATAGCGAGAGTGGGGCTTCCTGCCCCTGTGAGCCAGTCCACTCACACCTCCTTCCGCAGGTCCTCAGTCCGCGAGAGCCTGTAGTCGTAGCATGACGGCCAATTCTTGCCGCGCCGTAACAAATCTTTAGAAGTTGTTACGGGGCAGGGCATCCATCACCTGCTTCCCTGCAGATGAACCGCACGCAAGCCACTCCGTAGGCGGCGTGTAGCGTAAGCAGTGTGTAAGAGATTCCGTATAAATTGGGAAAAGGCAGATGACGGCAGCCTCAGGAGCATAAGATGGACGGCACATTTACACAAGACATCACACACCATAGTACCGAACCCCCTCGACGCCGTATCCTTGTCGTCGACGACGAGGCGAGCGTGCGCGAGGTGCTTGGTCAGTATCTAGAGCACGAGGGCTACGCGGTCTACCAAGCGGCGGACGGCGCTGAGGCGCTCACGCTCGCGCAGGCGTCGCCACCGGATCTCGTGATCCTCGACCTGATGCTTCCCGGCATCGACGGCCTAGATGTCTGCCGCCGTCTGCGGGCGAGGAGCGCCGTGCCCGTGCTGATGCTGACAGCGCGCGGCGACGAGATGGACCGGCTCGAAGGCTTCCGTGCGGGCACCGACGACTATGTAACAAAGCCGTTCAGCCCGCGTGAGATCGTGCTGCGCGTGCAGGCAATCTTGCGGCGGTTGGAGGCAACGACGGTGCCAGCGATGGTCCTCGACGACACGCTACGCATCGGCGACCTTACGATTGGCATGCAGCTGCGGCAGGTCGAGCGAGCAGGTGTACCAATTGAGCTGACCGCAAAGGAATTCGATCTGCTGCACTTCCTCTGCTCACACCCGCGTCAGGTGTTCACTCGCCAGCAGCTTCTCGATGCCGTATGGGACTACAATTACTTCGGTGACGCCAGTACCGTCACAGTCCACATTCGTCGCCTGCGCGAGAAGATGGAGAGCGATCCGGCGCGCCCGCACCACATCAAGACCGTCTGGGGTGTCGGCTACAAGTTCGAGCCGTAGCGCCGCTCTCCGTCGAGGAGCTTGATTATGGCCAGCCTTAACCGCTCGATGTTGTCTCCAGCGTCTCTCCGCGCCCAGCTAAGTCCTCCAAAACAAGCGTCCTCCATGCGGGAGAATCTGCGCCTGGGACTTCTCTGGCTGGCGTTTCTCGCCGTCTCCATCGGCGTCACACTCATGCTGGTCATCGTCGAGCTGCATCCTCCGCTGGCCCATCTAGAAGAGTTGTTGCTCTATCTCGGCGCGATAGGCGCAGGCTCACTCGTCGCCGGACAGCTCGCGCTCTGGCTCGCCGGGACCTCGCGTCGTGGCGGCATCCGCGTGAAGCTTGCCCTCCTGCCGCTGCTCACCGCCGGAGTCATCGCGCTGGACGTGCTGCTGCTCGCGCGGCTCATGTTCATCACGGTGGAGGATGGCCGCCTGCTGCTGCTCTTCCTCGTCTTCGCGACACTCGTCGCGCTCGGCATCTCCGTCTCGCTGGGCAGTTCGCTGAGCGCGCGCATCCGCGCCATCGAGCACGGCGCGCGCCGCCTCGCCGCCGGAGAGTACGACGTGCGCCTGAAAGACGAGCGCGCCGACGGTCCCGATGAGATCACGCATCTGGCCGACTGGTTCAACCACATGGCGGCCGCCGTGCAGGACTCATTCGCACGCCAGCAGTCCGCTGAGGACGAGCGGCGGCAAATCGTCGCCTCGCTCTCCCACGATCTACGCACGCCGCTGACCTCCATTCGCGCGATGATCGAGGCGATTGACGACGGGGTCGTCACCGACCCCGAGACGGTGCGGCGCTACCAGCGCACCGTCCGTGCCGAGATGGGGCATCTCAGTGGCCTGCTCGACGACCTCTTCGAGCTGTCGCGGCTGGAGTCGGGCACGCTCAGTCTCAACCGCGAGCGCATGTCGCTTGAAGACCTTCTCTCGGATGCGCTGGAAGGCGCCCACACCTTCGCCGAGCACTCCAGCATCCACCTGGAGGGGCGGGTCGATGGCGCGTTGCCGCTGGTCTCCGTCGACGCCCGGCAGCTCCATCGCGTGCTCACGAATCTGCTCCAAAACGCTTTGCGCCATACCGCACCGGGCGGTTCAGTACTGCTGCGCGCCAAGCCAGAGCCGGGGTCAAACAAGGGATATGTGCTCGTGCAGGTGCTCGACACCGGCGAGGGCATCCCGCCGCACGACCTCCCGCATGTCTTTGCGCCAACCTACCGCGGAGAAGCCTCGCGCCGCCGCACCAGCGCGGAGACCGAGAGCTTCGCCGGAGCGGGCGCGGGCCTTGGCCTGGCAATCGCGCGAAGTATCGTCGAGGCGCATGGTGGCCGCATCTGGGCGGCCTCACCGATACCGCCCGAGCTACGATCGCTCGTCTCTACCGAGACCGGCGCCACCTCACCGCCAGGGACCACACTGAGCTTCACGCTGCCAGCTGCCGAATGAGGGCAGATGTTCCCGTCGAGTGCACCCCCTTGTGTCGCCCGCAAGCACCGACGTACCCCCACCCGGCCAGAAGGTTGCGTTGCGTCCACACAAGCGGGTATGCTGACTACGTGCCGGTCCTCCGCACAGCCACTCGTCTGGTTGAGCGGCAGAACGAAAGCCTACCAGCGCGCCGTGCCTGAGAGCCGGTGCAGGAGAAGCCCGCAGTCATGCGCACGCAGACCTTCCGCATTGAGGTATGGCCGCGCTCGTCAGCCGCGGCGAACGCCGCTAACCCGCATTCTCCGTCCATCACCGCACATACTGGCATCGCTGGCCTGACCTCGTGTCGCACCGCGCGCCTGATTTTTCTCCAGGGCGCACTTTCCACTGAAGACGTGCGACACCTTGCCTCTGAGCTGCTGGCGGACCCAGTGCTCGAAACGCCCACAATTGCCGAGATTGACGAACACGGGCATGTCCTTTCGGCAAGCGGTACACCCACAGCTGCGGCAGACCACACGATCGACGTTACCCTGCTGCCGGGCGTGACGGACCCACCCGCCGAAAACCTCCTCCGCGCGGCTGCGCTGCTCGGCATCGACGGACTCGCCCGCGCCGCGACCGGCGCACACTACGCCCTCAGCGGGCAATTGTCGCCAGCCGACCTCACTCGCCTCGCGCGACAGGTCTTCTCCAATCCGGTGATCCAGCAGGCGGCAGTTGACGCGCCGATCGCGCCGCCGTTCGTCGAGCCAGCGTCGGCGGATGCGGCAGTAGTGGTGATCCCACTGCGCGACGCGGACGACGAGACACTGCGGAACGTCAGCGTGACACGACGGCTGGCGCTCGATCTGACCGAGATGCGGGCCGTGCGCGACGCCTTCCGCGCTGAGGGGCGCGACCCGACGGACGCCGAGCTAGAAACCCTCGCCCAGGTCTGGAGCGAGCACTGCGTCCACAAGACGTTTCGCGCCGAGATCACCTACGAGGGACCGCCTCCCGGCCCAGACGCCTCCGCTCCAGCCGTCCAGCAGCGCATCGATGGCCTACTGAAAACGTACATCGCGGCGGCGACACGCGAGGTGGCGAAACCTTGGGTGCGCTCGGCGTTCGTCGACAACGCGGGTATCATCGCGTTCGACGACACCTGGGACCTCGCTTTCAAGGTCGAGACGCACAACCACCCATCCGCGCTGGAGCCGTTCGGCGGCGCCAACACCGGCGTCGGCGGCGTGGTGCGCGATGTGCTTGGCGTGAGCGCGCGACCCATCGCCAACACCGACATCCTCTGCTTCGGTCCGCCAGACCTCCCGCCGTCTGAGCTGCCGGAGGGCGTGCTGCATCCGCGTCGGATTGCCGATGGCGTGGTGGCTGGTATCGAAGACTACGGCAACAAGATGGGCATCCCGACCGTCAACGGCGCCATACTTTATCGGCCCGGCTACACCGCGAACCCGCTCGTCTTCTGCGGCTGCTTGGGCATCCTGCCGCACGGCTCGCACGTCACCGGCGCGCGGCCCGGCGACTTGATCGTGCTACTTGGCGGCCGCACCGGACGCGACGGGCTGGGAGGCGCGACGTTCTCCAGTATGGAGATGACCGCCGAAACGGGCGAGATCGCTGGAGGTGCCGTCCAGATCGGCCACCCCATCCACGAGAAGCAGGTGCAGGAGGTGATCCTGCGGGCGCGCGATGCGCGACTCTACTCCGCGATCACCGACTGTGGCGCGGGCGGCATCTCGTCGGCGGTCAGCGAGATGGGCAGCGAGGTCGGCGCGGAGGTTCAGCTCGATACTGTGCCCCTCAAGTATCCCGGGCTACGGCCTTGGGAAATCTGGCTGAGCGAGGCGCAGGAGCGCATGGTGCTCGCCGTTCCGCCGGAACACTGGGAGGCGCTACGAACGATCTGCGCCGGCCAGGATGTCGAGGTTGTCAGCATCGGCAGGTTCGAGGCCGGCGGACGCCTACGGTTGCGCTACGGCGAGAGCTTCGTCGCCGACCTCTCGATGGAGCTGCTGCATCACGGGCTACCCCGCAAGCACCTGCGCGCGCTCTGGGCGCCTTCGCTCCAGCGAGGTCCCGCGACCACCTCGGGGCGTGAAGCATCGGCCGCAGATGCCCTGATGGCGCTGCTCGCGCACCCCGACATCCGCAGTAAAGAAGATGTCATCCGGCGCTACGATCACGAAGTGCAGGGCGGCACGGCGGTGAAGCCGCTCGTCGGCGCGGACGAGCATGGGCCAGGTGACGCCACCGTGCTCGTGCCGTTCGATACCGCCGCGCAAGGCACGAAAGACGATGCCGAGCATCCACGTGGGGCGGCGCTCGCCGTCGGCGTCTGCCCAGCCTACGGTGAGATCGATCCATACGCGATGGCCTGGGCGGCGGTGGACGAGGCGGTGCGCAACGCCGTCGCGGTCGGCGCCGATCCCGACGAGATCGCGCTGCTCGACAACTTCTGCTGGGGCAACACCTCGCTACCCGACCGGCTCGGCAGCCTCGTGCGCTGCGCCCAGGGCTGCTACGACGCGGCCATCGCCTACGGCGCGCCCTTCATCTCGGGCAAAGACAGCCTGAACAACGAGTACGCCACCGGCGATGGCGAGCGCACCGCGATCCCCGGCACGCTGGTGATCTCAGCACTCGGCATCGTGCCGTCCGTCGACCGCAGCGTGACGATGGACCTCAAAGCGCCACGAAACGCGCTCTTCGTCGTCGGCGAGACACGCGACGAGCTGGGCGGCAGCGCGTACGGCGAGCAGTTCGGCGGCGTAAGCGAGCGCGTTCCCCGGCCGGTCGCGCACCCGCTGGAGCGCTACCGGGCGCTCCATCAGGCGATGAGAGCGGGCCTCGTGCAGTCCTGCCACGACTGCTCCGAGGGCGGACTCGCCGTCGCGCTGGCTGAGATGTGCCTCGCTGGACGGCTCGGCGCGGACGTTGCGCTCGCGAATCTGCCCGGTGCAACAAGTGATCTGACCGACAAGGCCGCGCTCTTTTCCGAGACACAGGGCCGCCTGATCGTCGAGGTGCGACCGGACGATGGCGCCGCGTTCTCGCGGCTGCTCCAGGGCGTGCCACACGCGGTAATCGGCACTGTGCGGGACGATGCTCAGCTCCGTGTTCTCGGCCACGACGGAAGCGAGGTCATGCATGCGAGCGTTGCGGACCTGGAGGCGGCCTGGCGCGGGCAAGTACCCCAGCGCGTCGACGCTGTGTCAGCGGAGCGGCCAACTGCCGCTTCCCCCGTCATCCGCCCCGACCATTCGTCGCGCGTCGGTCCCAAGCGTGTGCTGATCCTGCATGCCAACGGCACCAACCGCGACCGCGACGCGGCGCGCGCGTGCGAGCTTGCCGGAGCCGAGCCGGAAGTCGTCCACGTCAACCAGCTTCTCGCCGGCGCGCGGCGCCTGTCGGACTACGCGATGCTAGTCATTCCTGGCGGCTTCTCGTATGGCGACGACCTGGGCGCGGGCACGCTCTGGGCCTTTGATCTGCGCCACCGGCTGCGTGCAGAGGTCGAGCGTTTCATCGCCGAAGGGCGCCCGGTGTTAGGCATTTGCAACGGCTTCCAGACGCTCGTCAAGTCGGGACTGCTGCCGGGCGGCGAGATTTGCCCAGCGGGGACGCGGGCTGTGACGCTCGCACCGAACGCCTCGGGGCAGTTCGAGTGCCGCTGGGTCCACTTGCGGCCCAATCCCGCGAGTCCCTCCCTCTTCACCGAAGGGTTGGACGAGCTGATCTATTGTCCCGTCGCGCACGGCGAGGGACGTCTCGCGACGAGCAGTCCGGAGGTGACGGCGGCGCTGCACGCGGGCGGCCTCGTCGCGCTGACCTACACGGATGGCGCGGGCAATCCCACCGGCTACCCCGGCAACCCGAACGGCTCGGTGGACAGCATCGCGGGCATCTGCAATCCGGCAGGCACGGTGCTCGGGCTAATGCCGCATCCAGAGGATCACATCTTCCCCTGGAATGCGCCGCGCTGGCACCGAGGCGAGCGCGGCATGCTCGGGCTGCCGCTGTTCCAGAATGGGGTCCGGCATGCGTAGGGTCGATAGGGCGGTGCGAGAGCAGCGCGACGGGGGAACAGGACCATGCTGACACCAGCGCAGTTGCGCGAGGCAATACCGAGCTCGCTCCAGTCTGTCGACCTTCCCGGCTTCGGCCCGAAGACCTCCGGCAAGGTGCGCGACATTTACGCGCTCGATGCGGAGACGCGCGTCTTTATCACGACGGACCGTATTTCGGCCTTCGACCGCATTCTCGGCGTGATACCTTTCAAAGGGCAGGTGCTCAATCAGCTCAGCGCGTGGTGGTTCGAACAGACGCGCGACATAGTGAGCAACCACGTCGTCGCCGTTCCCGACCCGAACGTGACCGTTGGACGGGTCGCCGAGGCGTTGCCGGTCGAGGTCGTCGTGCGCGGCTACATCACCGGGGTCACGAAGACCTCGCTCTGGTATCTGTACGCGCAGGGCGCGCGCGCGCCATATGGCGTCCCGCTCCCTGATGGGCTGCATAAGAATGACCCGCTGCCCACGCCCATCCTCACGCCCACGACGAAAGGCGAGGCGGGGGCACATGACGAGCTGCTGACGCGCAACGAGATCGTGAGGACGGGGCTGGTCGAGCCCGCACTGTGGGAACGCGTCGAGCAAGTGGCGCAGGCGCTCTTCGCGCGTGGGCAGGAAGTCGCCCGCAACGCCGGACTGATTCTGGTCGATACGAAGTATGAGTTCGGCGTGCGCGATGGCGAGTTGATTCTGATCGACGAGATTCACACGCCGGACTCCAGCCGCTTCTGGACGGCGGACTCGTACGGCGAGGGCCGCGAGCCAGAGAATGTCGATAAGGAGTACCTGCGGACGGCCTACGCGCGACAAGGTTTTCGCGGGGATGGCGAGCCACCGGCACTCTCGCCGGAGCTGGCGGCAGCGGTCGCAGCGCGCTACATCTCCGCGTATGAGCGCCTCACCGGCCAGACGTTTAAACCGGGTGAGCAGCCGGTCACGGACCGCATCGCCCGGAACATGGGCGCCTATCGGGCGGCACATACCGGATACTGAGGACCGGCGACGCGGCAACAGGGAAGCGAGAGGCAGTCGCCTCGATGAAGTGGGAGTCCACTTCTAGCGATGGAGCAGTGCAGTGCAGATTCCAGCGTCCGAGCGAGGGCAGATGGCGAAGGGTTCGCGGCTCCGCTCCGGGCTGCCCATGCTGGGGCACACAGTCGATCTCACCGGCGACGACCACCCCAAGGAAGAGTGCGGCGTCATCGGCCTCTATGCGCCGGGCCGCGACGTCGCCCGCCTGACCTTCTTCGGACTCTACGCGCTGCAACATCGGGGACAAGAGAGCGCGGGCATCGCCACCAGCGACGGCCATACCGCGATGGTCCACAAGGGTATGGGCCTGGTCTCACAGGTCTTCACCGAGGAGAGTCTGCGTCCACTGCAGGGCGACCTCGCGATCGGCCATACACGGTACTCGACCACCGGCTCGTCGCATCTTCGCAACGCGCAGCCGTATCTTATCGAGACGATTTACGGTCCTCTCGGCCTCGCGCACAACGGCAACCTGACCAACGCGCTCGACCTGCGCCGCGCGCTGCTCGAACGCGGCGTCGGCCTCTCATCGACGGCGGATAGCGAGGTCATTACGCAGGTGCTCGCCGCGCCGTTCGAGTCGTGGGGCGCATCGTCCGCGGAGGTGCCGGCAGATGACGGCCTCGATCACTGGGAGAAACGTATCGCCGCCTTCATGCGTATCGCCGAAGGGGCATATTCACTCACGCTACTAACCCGCAACGCCGTCTACGCCGTCCGGGACCCGCACGGGCTGCGTCCGCTCTGCCTTGGCAAGCTGGAGGACGGCGGTTATGTCGCGGCGTCCGAGTCGTGCGCGCTGCACACGATTGGCGCGACGTTCGTGCGCGAAGTCGAGCCGGGCGAGATCGTGCGTATCGACGCCAATGGACTCACCTCGCACGTCGGGCATCCGCCGCTGCGGCGCTCGTTCTGCATCTTCGAGTACGTCTACTTCGCGCGGCCAGATTCGCTGCTCGAAAATCAGGTGACGCACTTCGTCCGCCAGCGGATGGGGCGCGAGTTGGCCTCCGAGTCGCCAGCAGAAGCGGATGTCGTCGTGGGCGTGCCCGACTCGGCGACGCCCGCCGCGATTGGCTACAGCCTGCAATCCGGCATTCCCTACACTGAGGGGCTGATCAAGAATCGCTACATCGGGCGCACGTTCATCCAGCCGGGCGATCATCTGCGGCGGTCGAGTGTCGCGCTGAAGTACAACCCGCTGACGGCGAACCTGCAGGGCAAGCGTGTCGTGCTGGTGGACGACTCCATCGTGCGCGGCAACACCGCCGGACCGCTCGTGCAGCTCATTCGCGATGGCGGCGCGGCGGAGGTACACGTGCGCGTCTCGTCACCGCCGGTGCGCCACCCCTGCTTCATGGGTGTCGATATGGCGACCCGCAAAGAGCTCATCGCCGCCGAGCTGGACACCGATCAGATATGCCGCGCCATCGGCGCCGACAGCCTGGCCTACCTGAGCCTCGATGGCATGCGCCGGGCGGTCGGCGAGGGCGAGACCTCGCAGGTGGGGCACTGCACGGCGTGCTTCTCCGGCGAGTATCCCATCCGCATTCCCGACTGGCTGCTCGAAGACGACCGTGAGAAACTGATCTTCGAAGGCATGTGGGGCAGCGACTGCTAGCGCCCCTTTTCTCCCCTCTCTCACCGTCAGGTGAGGGGCCAGGGGAGGGGCCAGCCACGCAACTAGACGGAAAGCGACGAAACATGGGACTGCGCATACTGGTCGTCGGCTCGGGTGGACGCGAGCATGCGCTTACCTGGGCGCTGGCGCGTTCGCCCAGCGTCGAGCAGGTCTTCGTCGCGCCGGGCAACGGCGGCACCGAATGGCCCGCGGCCTCGGTGGACGGCTCGCTGCGCGCCAGCTCGGAGAACGTCGCGATCTCCTCGGATGACATTCCAGCACTGCGCGCGTTCGCGGAAGAACGCCAGATTGATCTGACCGTCGTTGGACCCGAGGGGCCCCTCGCGGCAGGCATCGTCGACGCGTTTCAGGCGGCGGGCCTGCCGATCTTCGGCCCCAGCGCGGCGGCGGCACGGCTCGAATCCTCCAAAGCCTTCACGAAGGACTTTCTGCGCGAGACGGGCATTCCCACCGCCGCTTACGCCACGTTCTCCGATCTGGCCGCGGCAGAGGAGTACATTGCTGGCACCAGCGGCCGAGTCGTGGTGAAGGCGGACGGGCTGGCAGCGGGAAAAGGCGTCGTCGTCGCCGGCGATCGGCAGGAAGCGCTCGACGCGGCGCGCGGGATGCTCCAGGGGCATGTGTTCGGCGATGCCGGGGCGACCATCGTGGTCGAAGAGCGGCTGGCGGGGCGCGAGATGTCGCTGCTCGCCTTCTCCGATGGGCGCACGGTCGTGCCGCTACCGCCCGCTCGCGACCACAAGCGCGCCTTCGACGGCGACGATGGACCTAACACCGGCGGCATGGGCGCGTACTCGCCGCTCGGCGACGTCTCACCGGCCCTGATCGACGAGCTGCGCACGACCGTGCTGCAGCGGGCCATCGACGGCATGGCGGCGCGCGGCACACCCTACGTCGGCGTCCTCTACGCCGGGCTGATGCTCACGCCCGAGGGGCCGCGCGTGCTCGAATTCAACTGCCGCTTCGGCGACCCCGAGACGCAGGCGATCCTGCCGCTGCTGGAGACCGATCTCGCCAGCATCCTGCTCGCGTGTGTCGAAGGGCGACTGGATGAGGTCAGCATCCAGTGGCGTCCGGGAGCCTGCGCGACAGTCGTGCTGGCCGCGCCCGGCTACCCTGGCGCGTATCCCAAGGGGCTGCCCATCTCGGGTGTGGATGCGGCAGCCGCCCTGGCAGACGTGCTCGTCTTCTCCGCAGGCACCGCGCGCCGCGACGGACGGCTCGTCACCGATGGAGGACGGGTGCTGGCCGTCAGCGGACTTGGACCCGACCTACCCGCCGCGCTACGACACGCCTATGCGGGCGTCGAGCGCATCTCGTTCGAGGGCAGGCAGTTCCGGCATGACATCGGTGGAACCGCCGCCGAGAACGTCGTGACCGCCGAGGAGCAGCAGTAATGGCCGGGGACGATCTCTACACCGACGCAGGCGTGAACATCGCGGCGGGACAGCAGGCGAACGAGCTGATGACCGCTGCCGTGCGCTCCACCTACACGCCCGACGTGCTCTCCGACATGGGCAGCTTCGGCGGCCTCTTCAGCGCGGAGCGGCTCGCCCGCATGACCGCGCCGGTGCTCGTCGCATCCACTGACGGCGTCGGCACCAAGACCAAGGTCGCCGCCCGCATGGGCCGCTGGGACACCCTCGGGCAGGACCTCGTCAACCACTGTGTCAACGACATTCTGGTGCAGGGCGCGCGTCCGCTGTTCTTTCTGGACTACGTCGCCTCGTCGCGGCTCGAACCGGAGCGCGTGGCGACGCTCGTCGCGGGCGCGGCGCTGGCCTGTCGCGAGGCGGGCTGCGCGTTGATTGGCGGCGAGACCGCCGAGATGCCGGGCGTGTATGTCTCGGGCGAAGTAGACCTGGCGGGCACGATCGTCGGCGTCGTCGAGCGCGGACAATTGCTCGACGGCAGCCGCATCCAGCCGGGAGATATGGTGCTCGCACTGCCCTCCAGCGGCCTGCACACCAACGGCTACTCGCTCGCCCGGCGCGTACTCAAAGATCTCGACTGGGCTGCCCCCCGGCCTGATCTCGGCACGAGCGTGGGCGAGGCGCTGCTCGCGGTGCATCGCTCCTATCTCGCCCCTGTGACCCGGCTGCGCGAGGCAGGCATCGATATTCGCGGTCTGGCGCACATCACCGGCGGCGGCGTCATCGACAACCTGCCCCGTGTGCTGCCATCTGGGACGGGCGCTGTCCTGCGGCGCGGGAGCTGGCCCGAACCGCCGATCTTCGGCCTAATCGCCCAGCTCGGCGACATAGCAGACGATGAACTGTTCCACGTCTTCAACATGGGCCTCGGGATGCTCGTCGTCGTGCCGCGCGAGCACGAAGCGCGTGCGCATGCGACCCTGCCAGGCGAGCTCTACACCGTCAGCGAGATTGTACCGGGAGACCGCCGTGTCGCCATCGAGTGAGTCAGCCCACCACGCCGAGCGCCACCGCCCGCCTCGCCTGGTCGTGCTTCTCTCTGGCTCGGGGACGAACCTGCAGGCGCTGCTGGACGCCATCGCGACCGGGCGGCTCGCGGCGGAAATCGCGCTCGTCGTCTCCAACCGCAAGGGCGCGTTCGGACTCCAGCGAGCCGAGCGGGCGGGCATCCCCACGCACTACGTCCCGCTCAAGCCCTACATCGACGCCGGACAGAGCCGCGAGGAGTATGACAGAGACCTCGCGCGGCGCATCGAGGAGTACGCGCCCGATCTGGTCGTCCTCGCTGGATGGATGCACATCTTCTCGCCCGGCTTCGTACGCCTGTTCGCGGGCAGGCTGCTCAACCTGCATCCCGCGCTGCCAGGCACGTTCCCCGGCGCCCACGCCATCCGCGAGGCATTCGACGCCTACCAGCGAGGCGAGATCCGCGAGAGCGGCTGCATGGTGCATCGCGTGACCGACGAGCTCGACGCCGGTGCAGTCGTCGCCCAGGCGGTCGTGCCGTTCGTGCCAGGTGATACGCTGGAGACGTTCGAGGAGCGCATGCATCACGCCGAGCATCGCCTGATCGTCGAGGCGGTTCAGATCGCGCTCACCGAACAACGCGTCCATGACAGATGAGAGAGGGAAGCATTCCGTGTCTGACGGCCAGCACATCGCACCTGACGCGGCGGCGATAGACGGCTTCGCGAGCGAGCCGGGGCAGCGTGTCTCGCTCCCCTACCCGGCCCTCGTCGCGATCCTCGGCGGCGGACAGCTCGCCCGCATGACGGCGGAGGCGGCGTCGCGCCTGGGTATCGAGGTCGCCATCCTCGAACACGAGTTAGGTAGTCCGGCTGGTCGCATCGCCAGCCGCGAGGTCGCGGGCGAGTGGACCGACCACCTGCGCCTGGCCGAGCTGACCGAAGGCGCGCTCGCCGTCACGCTGGAGAACGAGTTCGTGGATGTCTCCGCGCTCGACTGGCTGGAGCAGCAGGGCACCCCCGTCTTCCCCACCAGTCGGACACTCGCGCGTGTGCAAGACAAGCTTGCCCAGAAGCGTCTGATGCGCGATGCAGGCATCCGCACACCCGAGTTTGCCGAGGTGACGTCGCCCGAGGATGTGATACGCGCGGGCGCGACGTGGGGCTGGCCGGTCGTGGTCAAGGCGCGCCGCAACGGCTACGACGGCTACGGCAACGCCACCGTCCGCGCGGCAGGCGAGGCGGCGGAGGCCTGCGCGCGGCTGGGCTTCCCCGAGCGCGGGTTGCTAGTGGAGGCATGGGTACCGTTCGTGCGCGAGCTGGCCGTGATGGTCGCGCGCGGGCGCGCCAACGAATGTGCCGTCTACCCGGTCGTCGAGACGGTGCAGCAGAACCACATCTGCCACGTTGTCCGCGCGCCCGCCGCGGTCGCCACTGAGACGCGCGAGCGCGCCGCCCAGCTCGCGCGCCAGACCGTCGAGGCCATCGAGGGCATCGGGGTCTTCGGCGTTGAGCTGTTCGAGACGGCTGAGGGCGATGTGCTCTTCAACGAGATCGCGCCGCGCCCGCACAACTCCGGACACTACAGCATCGAGGGCTGCGTGACCTCGCAGTTCGAGAACCATCTGCGCGCCGTGCTTGGCCTACCGCTCGGCAGCACAGAGCTCGTCGCGCCCGCCGCCGTGATGGTCAACCTGCTCGGCACGCGGCAGGGTCCCGCGCGCGCATACGGGCTGAGCGAGGCGCTCGCGATTCCCGGCGCGCACGTCCACATCTATGGCAAGCTCGTCTCTCGCATCGGGCGGAAAATGGGACACGTGACCGTGCTCGGTGATACGCTAGCGGCGGCGGAGGCTCGTGCCCGCGCCGCCGCTAGTGCGATACAGCTGTGACGGGGTGACACCCTGACTGGGCAGAAAGGCAGAAAGGCAGAAAGCCGGTGGACCCTCTCGTCGGAATCGTGATGGGAAGTGACTCCGACCTTCCAGTGATGCGCGCGGCAGCCGAGGTGTGCCAGCAGTTTCGCGTGGCACACGAGATTCGCATCGTCTCGGCGCACCGCACGCCTGATGATATGGCTGAATATGGCCGCACCGCGCACGAACGGGGGCTGCGAGTGCTCATCGCCGGGGCGGGAGGCGCGGCGCACCTGCCCGGTATGCTCGCC
The DNA here is from genome assembly GCA_964427535.1 of uncultured Ktedonobacterales bacterium. Lineage (GTDB taxonomy): Bacteria > Chloroflexota > Ktedonobacteria > Ktedonobacterales > JADMIN01 > CAYRVF01. The sequence goes on along the minus strand of CAYRVF010000034.1, from coordinate 832 downwards.
GCCTACACGCCGCTCCCTGTGATCGGCGTGCCCGTGCCGACGGAGTGGCTGCGCGGCATGGATTCGCTGCTCTCCATCGTGCAGATGCCCTCTGGCGTGCCCGTCGCCACAGTCGCCATCGGCAACGCGCGCAACGCCGGGCTACTCGCCGTGCGCATCCTCGCCGCGCACGATCCTACGCTACAGCAGCAGATGCTCGCCTTCCAGGCCGAGATGGCCACCACCTCGCGGGCCAAGAATCACGACGTTGCGCAGTCGCTCGGCGGCCGCTAAACGCGTCCCTACCGCAGCGGTCCGGGCAGGAACAGCGCGCAGATATGTTATTCACTGTCGAGATGCCCAGCGGGCCGCGGATCGCCGGTGTCAGAGGATATTCGATGGTTGAAAGGCGGGCAGGCATGCCGCTGCGAAATCGGGTGACGCCGTTTGGCGAGATCGTCGCGATCGAGGAGCGTGGCCTGCTCATGGGCAATCGCGGCATCTTGCACGACGATACCCAGCGCGTCGTACGCCCCTGGCAAGTCCGCCGCTGGATCACCTGCCGCACTGAGTTCCGCGGACGGCACCGCCAAGTGATGCGCCCCCACTCCTACACGGAGCTGTTCTTCCTCGACGAGGCGACCGCTTTTGCCGCTGGCCACCGTCCGTGTGCCGAGTGCCGCCACGCCGATTACCAACGCTTCAAAGCGGCATGGGCGGCATGGTCTGGCAAACCGGCAGGCACGGTAAGCGCCGAGCGGATGGACGCTGTGCTGCATGACGACCGGCTAGAGGGCCATGGCACGAACCAGCGGAAACGCACCTATCAGGAAGCGATAGGCGCGCTTCCTGA
>CAYRVF010000033.1:0-40045 GCA_964427535.1 uncultured Ktedonobacterales bacterium | reverse complement strand
GGACCGCATCCATCCGGAGTGGCAGGACATCCATCTGGGAGACTTCCTGGCACCCGAAGAAGGCGTGACCGCCCGCTCCTGGGAGGTGGCGGCGCTGGAACCAGAGCGATTCCTGGGGCTGAGGGCCTCGTACGACATTCGGCGAAGACGTTGGTTCGATCCCAATGGGCCACGTCCAGGCTTCTCCTCGCTCTCCCTCTGGGGCTTCCAGCTTCAGCCAGAGCCGGAGGGCCGCACCCGGCTCATCGTGAGTGGCTCCTGGTCCATGCTTCCGAAATGGCTGCAGCCGATTCTGAGCGTGCTCGTTCTCGAACCCAGCCACTGGATCATGCAGACGCGTCAGTTCACGAACCTGAAGCGCCGCGTGGAGAGTGAGGCGAAGGCTGCACCCGCTGCGGCAGTGGCGTCCATCGAGCCCGTTGCCCCGACCGCCGCCAAGCGCTGAGTCAGTACACGTGGCCACTGCGATCCCGGAGGACATCTGGGGCTGCAGTGGCAACCGAAGATGAGCGCACATGCAGACCTCGTCTTTGTGAGCCGGCTGTGACGTGCTCAGCCGTCGTACTCGCCTGTATTGCCCATGACGAGGTCGAGACAGACAGGAGGTTTGCCGGGTATGACCGCAGTGACCACCCGCAGGGAGAGCATTCCAAGCGATGCATACCAGAGTGTGCCCTTCCCGAAGCTCCGACGTGTGCTCGCGCTGATGTACCCGGCTGTCCAGCGTACGCACAAGATCCACGGCCTGGTCGAGATCGACGTGACTGACGCTCGGCGCATCCTGCGGGAGCGGAAGATGGCAACGGGAGAGCCGCTCTCATTCACGGCGTTCATCATCGCCTGTCTCGCGCATGCCGTCGACGAGAACATCGCGCTCAATGCGTGCCGTCAGGGCACGAAACAGCTTGCCCTCTTCAAGGCGGTGGATGTCGTGGTGCCAGTCGAGCGGGATATGGAGGGGCGGAAGCAGCCCATCATGTACATCGTCCGAGCGGCGAACACGAAGGATGTGCGCGAGATTACTCGTGAGATCCGCTCGGCGCAGGTGGCCTCTGTGGAGAGGACATGGAAGGGCTTCCAGGCGGAGCGTTGGCTCCAACACGTACCGATGTTTGCGCTCAGGGGAGCATGGGCGATATTCTGGTGGGCGCGCGGCCGCTACCCGCGACTGCAGAAGCGCTACGGTGGGACAGTGGGCCTCACGGCGGTTGGGATGTTTGGCAGAGGCGGCGGTTGGGCGATTCCTCTCGATTACCACACGCTCGACGTAGCGGTCGGCGGGATCGCGGAGAAACCGGGCGTGATCGACGGACAGATCGCCATCCGCTCGTATCTGGACATGACACTCAGCTTCGACCATGACATCGTCGACGGCGCTCCGGCCGCGCGCTTCGTCTCGCGCCTGCGCGAACTGATCGAGAGCGGGTACGGACTTGACGCTCTCAGTCATAGTCTCTGATTCCAGTGCACGAGGTCAGAGAGAGCGCGCAGGCACATGCCGCGCCGGATGCCGCTCGCCCCTTAGTAAGGTGTGACGACTTCTGGCGCCAGTAAGAAGATCGGGAACGGAGAACAGGGGAGGTGGACTATGACAGTGTGGTGTGACCGCGACGAAGCCCTGCGTATTGTCGAGTCAGGCGATCGCGTGTTCGTGCAGGGCGCATGCGCGACCCCCACACCGCTCATCGACGCGCTCGTTGCCCGGGGGAACGAGCTACGCAATGTCGAGATCGTTCATCTGCACACCTATGGACCCGCCCACTACACGGATGAGCAGTGGGCGGGTCATTTTCGCTTGCGCGCGCTCTTCGTTGGCGAGAACGTGCGCGACGCGGCCAACGCCGGACGCGCTAGCTATGCGCCGATCTTCCTCTCCGATATCCCGATGCTCTTCGAGCCAGATCGCCAGCTTGCGATAGACGTCGCACTCGTGCAGGTCTCTCCACCCGACGCACACGGCTACTGCTCACTCGGCCCATCGGTCGATGTGACACGCGCTGCGGTCGACCATGCACATCATGTCATAGCGCTGGTCAATCCACAGATGCCACGCACGCATGGCGACAGCTTCGTCCACGTGTCGCAGCTCGACTACGCGGTGGACTGGGACGCGTCGCTCTACGAGGTGCCTCGCAAAACGCCTCAGAACACCCAGATTCACATCGGACGGCACGTTGCCGAGTTGATTGAGGATGGCGCAACCTTGCAGCTTGGTATCGGCAGTATCCCCGATGCTGTATTGATGGCACTCGACACCCACAAAGACTTGGGCATCCACACGGAAATGTTCTCTGATGGCGTACTGGATCTCATCGATCGGGGCGTCATCACTGGTGCCGCGAAGGCGCTCGACCAGGGCAAGATCGTCGCGAGCTTTGTCGTCGGATCGCATCGGCTGCTGAGGTTCATCCACGACAATCCGATGGTGCAACTGCGCCCGTCTGACTACACCAACAACACGCATATTATCCGCCAGTTCGATCGCATGGTCGCGATCAATAGTGCCGTGCAGGTGGATTTGACGGGACAGGTGTGCGCCGAATCCATCGGCACGACGCTGTATAGCGGCGTGGGAGGCCAGATGGACTTCATGCGCGGGGCTGCGCTTGCCCGTCGTGGGCGACCCATCATTGCTTTGCCCGCATCGGCCACAGCGCCTCGTATCAGTGATCGCCCGCCGCTGGAGGGCGCGCGTCTCGAAGCAAACGGCCAGGTGTCGCGCATCGTGCCGGTGCTGGCGCATGGGGCGGCCGTCACGACCTCGCGGGCGCACGTACATTACGTCGTGACTGAGTATGGCATCGCCGCGCTCCACGGACGCGATCTGGCGGAGCGGGCGCGAGCACTGATCGGCATCGCGGCACCCGTCTTTCGTGAGGAGTTAGAGCGAGCCGCGCACGAGCTGCATCTGTTGCCCTGACGCCACAGGCGGGGGCTCCTGCCGTTTCTCAACGGCGGCGCTTCACCCCAAGCACGCGCATTGTCCACCAATGGACGCATCCGCTGCCCCGCGCGATGCGCGGGTGCTCCTCTGACACGGCTAGGGACGCACCACCAGTACCGGCATTCGTGCGTGATGCACTACGCGCTCTGCCACGCTCCCCAGCACGAGACGCCGGAGGCCACTCTGTCCGTGGGTCGCCATGACGATCAGATCACTGGACGCCGCTGCGTCGGCGACTATCTCGCCGTCTACGATCCCGCGCGCCAAGTGTACCTGCACCTCGCAGTCTGTGCCGCCGAGTCGCGCTCTCACCGCGTAGGCCGCCTCGTCGAGGTAGCGCTGCGCCGCACCGGCCTCATCGTCTGAGGCGACGAGTGGTACCACTCGTATCAGGCGCATCCGTCGAATGACCGTGCCAGCGAACGACTCGGCGACTGTGAGGGCAGCCTCCGCCAGTCCTGAGCCATCGAGTGGTACGAGTGCGTGCTCCAACCGCACGACTTGGGCGTTTTCAGGGTGATCGCCTTCCTCAGGCATAGTGCGGAGAATAAGGACTGGGACAGCGCTCTCCCGAACCACTATATCGATTACGCTACCAAGCGTAGCGCGCGCGAGCCCCCTCCGTTCATGCGACATCAGCACAATGAGGCGTACACCCTCGTCTTGGGCGGCGGCGATGAGCGTAGGAGCGACATCTCCCCGCATTGCCAAGGTGCGGATGGCGCAGCCGTCGACCGAAGGCAGAGTGCTTGCGTGGCTCAGATACGCCTCCGCAGTGCGGTCCTCCTCCTCAAGCAGCGTCTGATAGACGTCCCCACTCACCAGGTTGTCCGGCGTGGAGAAGGCCCAGGTCAGCGGAGAGATCACATTTACCAGCAGCAGCGCGCTGCCAGCGGCACGCGCGAGATTGGCGGCTATTGGCAGCGCCGCTTCCGCGCGTGCCGAGCCGTCGAGTGGAACCAGAATCGTGTTTGCCGGCGCGTTATCCTCAAGCATCTCACTACCCACAGACGCTTCGCATGCGCCAATGTGCCGCGCATCGGCGCATGCTCAATTTGGTCGGAATGTGCCATGGTCATCGTGTGCCACGCGACAACGTGTTACATGATGGTGTTCTCAGGATGCACCAGCAGCGTCGGCACCGCAACGTGCGCGAGCACGTATTCGGCCGTGCTCCCGAAAACCCAGCGCTGGATGCCGCCACGTCCGTGGGTTGCCATCACGACCAGATCAAATCGCTGCGGGTAGTTCGACTCTGTAATCACGCCATGGAGAGCGGCGCTCGTGATCGCCCCCGGGGTGGAGCCCACCAGCGCGGTCGCGTCGATGGAGACGGAGGCGGGCAGGTGCGCCTGGTGCAACCGGTCTCGCACTTCCTGCACGTAGCGCATACCGTCTGGCCGCGTCACGTAGGTATCGGCCACGTTGTAGAGGACGATCTCCATTCTGGCGGAACCTCTTGCGGGTGCGCCCCTGGCCAGCGCGAGCACTGGCGCGAGGGCTTGCTCGGCAAGTTCCGATCCGTCCAGTGGCACCAGTACGCGCTGGAAGACCGGCATCTGCTCAGGAGTGATGTCCAGACCCGGGGGGATGAGCAGCAGCGGGAGGTGTGTGCGCTGGATGAGGCGGTCTCCGACGCCACCGAGGATGCGGCGCTCGATACCTGCGTAGACGTGGGTCGCGAGCACGATCGCACCTGCATGCGTCTGCTGTGCCGCGGCGGCAAGCCCATCGGGAACCGTGTCGCTCTCGATGATGACGGTCTCGACGGGTGTCCCCGTCGTTGCGATCTGTTCACGGAGGTCGTCGAGATAGGTCGCGATGTCCTGCTCAGGACGCGGAGGCGTCTTGGAAGTAGCAGGATCCACGATTTTCGTGAGCGCGGCGTGAGCCAGCCCTGGTTCTGGCGTGCGAACATGCGCCAGCGTAAGTGGACCATGCACCCATGACGCAAGCGCGCTCGCAAATGGCAGTGCGCGCTCGCCAAATGAGGACCCATCGAGCGCCACGAGCACGCGATCAATCGTGATAGGCTCTGGCAGGCTCCGGCCAGGCGAACTGATCGCCGCAGGTTGCGGATTCGAATTCTCGCGCGCGCCCTCGACGGCTGTGGGTGATTGCATGGAGCGTTCGCGTTCTAGACGACGGCGCTCCTGGGCCTGTCGTGTCATCTCGGCTGACAGGCGGCGCGTCTCCATCTCGACACGTGCGTGCCGCTGTGACTCGATCGTTAGTTGGCTGGTCTCCTGTGCGCGCTGAAGGGCCTCCGCATTGGCCCGACGCGTATCCGTGGCGGTCAGAGGTTCCTGCGGCAACGTCGTGTGCGGCGCGGTCTGTTGGCGCTCATCTGATGTGGACATGTTGGGACCTTCCTCATGCTGGCAACGCGTCGGAGGACTGCCGACACAGTGGTGCCCAAAAGTGGCGGTGCTAGTTCGATAGACGTCAGGATAGACCGCCAGCGGATCGTTGTCCTTCGTCTGTCGCCATGGCTGGCTGCTCGTAATGACTTACCTGAAGCTGCGCGAGCTCACGGGCAATGTCGTCGGCCCAGGCGTCAATTGCCTCCCAGTCGCGGAAATCGCCTTCGGGCAGGAGCGAGCGTCCGGCGGGCAGTGTTCTGAGCATCCGCTCGGAGAGCCCAAGCGTATGTGGGTCCAACGCGCCAAAGAACACGCGGAGACCGCGCGGCTTGATCGACTCTTTGAATTCGGCGAATTCCTTTGGCTCTGACACGGCCAATAGGTCGCGACCTTGAGCGTCCTGCTTGTCCGTGCCAAGCGGTCCACTACTGAAGAGCCACACCGGCCGGGTTGACAGGAGCGCCTGGTTGCGACGGACGAACTCAGAGCCCTCTTTCAGCCACGATCCCATGTACGCTGCGCTGCCGATGACAAACGCGTCGTACTCGGCAAGGTTGCGGACATCCTTCGCCAGGCGAAGATCCGCGTTCTGACCGTGTGCCGTCAGATGCTGCGCAATGCGCTCGGCGATCCCTTGTGTGGCACCGTGCTTTGTGGCGTATGCGACGAGAACGGACATGATGTGCTCCCTTCCATGTGCTATCACAGGGCTGGAGATGGGGTATGGTGATATCTCCTCGTATGTGCGGGCCTCGAACTCTGTGCCTGGAGCCGAACTCAGCTCCAGGCACTCATGTGTGTCTCAGCCTGTAGGCGCCAGTGTCGGAGGGCGCATCGCGGGAGCTTGGAGCTCCTCGGCCCGGCGTGCGGACGTGCCATCCGGGCCGGCGATCACGTAGGCGAGCATGGCGGCGAAGCCGACCAGCGCGACCGCGAGGCCGACAATCCCACCCGCCAGTAGGACGATGAACCACGTCTTGTCGTACACCTGGTAGGTGTTGATGAGCGCGCCAATCCAGGCGACCAGATCGACGGCACAACCCGCCGCGGCGACGGCGAAGCCGACGATCATGAAGCCGACCATCGTCCAGAAGTAGCCGTCATACGCGGGAACGAAGTCATAGCCGTTCCCGCTGGCTGCGGGTGTGAAGTGCCCTCCGTTCACGAACATCAGGCCGAGACTCGCGCCCCCCACGAGCAGCCCGCCGGCCACGAGAATGAGACCCGCGATCCAGGTCTTGGTGATCGTAGACTTCGTCATGGTCTGCTCCTCCCTCATTCAGATATCAGGATGTCGAACCGGGAATGCCCATCCACGGCGCGCCGCTCACCGTCAGATGGTTTCCTACGCGATGGCGGCATGCGGATGCAGCGCGTCGTACCGCTCCCCTAGCTGTGCCGCCCACTGTGCCGCGCGCCTCTTCTCCAGCTTCGAGAGGGCCTTGCGTTTGCTCGACAAAGAAGCTCTCGGGCGGGACCAACGGCTCGATACCCACGGCGTGCAGGCGCTTGGCGATGCTTTGCGCCGCGGATCCCGTCAGCCAATGAGGCTGGTGGAAGCGGGTGTCAAAATATGCGACCGCCGCGCCGCGCTTAATATGAGGTGCGGCGTGCGCGACTAGCTCGCACATCGCCTGTGTCGGCCTCCAACCTTGAGTTGGGCAGCCCAGGATGAGCAGGTCGACATCTTCGAGCTCGCACGGCTGCGCCGGATCAACATGGCAGGCTCGGGCTGGGCCATACAGCCGCAACTGCTCGGCAATGGCCTCGGCAATGACGTGTGTGTTGCCAAACTGCGAATCATACACGACCAGGGTGTTCATAACTCGCCTCCTCGTGGGGTGCTCCAGGTGTGCCAGCCAGGTGGCGGATGGCACCGGTGGAAGCTCGTGTCCACACCTCTAGTGGAGGGCAGAGATCTCGCGGAGGCATCACAACACCTCCGCCGGTGCTCACGACAGACTCACAGTCCAGACTGCCCGCCGCACTCGTCGCGCGAGGAAGTCCCTCAGATCACGCCATCCGCGCTGCGCACTGCCTGACCTACTGGGATTGCCCCACGCGTCTGGACGACGAGCAGCGGCGCCTCGATCTGCTCGATCAGGTTCGCCGCCACCCGACCCAGTATGGCGCGCGAGCGGTCGCCTCCCCCGTGACAGGCCAGCACGATCAGTCCGCCGTTGTACTGGTGCCAGACCGCCTCGATGCCACCGGTCGGCGCGCCGTAGCGAACCTCGGTAAGCGCATGCCCGCCGCTCTGTGCGATCTCCTCGCGTACGGACTGCAGGTAAGCGCGGGCGTCCGTATCAGCGCTCTGGGGCGCGTGCGCTTCGAGCACGCGCACGAGGACCAGAGACGCGCCGAAGTCCCGCGCCAGCGCACTCGCATACGGCAGCGCCGTCTCGGCCAGCCGCGACCCATCGAGGGGTACGATGATGGGGGTCTCGGCGCTGGCAAGCTCGGTCACGGCCGCGCTACAGTCCCGGCAGACGAAGATAGGCACTTGCGCCCGCGCCAGTACCGACAGCGTCGTGCTGGGCGCCGCATGTTCGGGGAGCATCCCGCGCAGATGCGCGGCCATTACGATCACGTCGGCCTGGTCAAGCTCCGCGGCCCGGGCGATCCCCGAGCCTGGCGCGCTGACGAACAGCGTGAAATCGGCGTCGAACCCTTCGGCGTGGAGCTGCGAGACGATACGGTGCAGGTAGGCATCGGCCTCGTCCAAGCGCTCGACGGTGGTGCGAGCTGACGTATCCGCCTGCGCGGCCGTAGGGACGTGGTCTGCCCCGGTCTCGGCTCCTATCCAGGGCTCGACGCGCACGACGAGAATCTGCCCGTGATAGGTACGGGCGAGGCCGCGCGCGGTTCCAAGCGCGGCTTCCGCGAATGCGCTCCCATCCAAGGGAACGACGATGCGGCTGAACATAGCGTCCTTCTTTCTGCCATCAAGGCTCTCCAAGCGAAGCCCCACATGCCGCCCGGCATCCTGACCTCACGGCACACTCACCGGTGACATGTCGGCATCGCTTCGGGGCGCATGCCGAATCACTCCTCTGCCGCTACTGTCGTCCATAGGAATCACAGACATGTCACACGCGGGTTAGAGGGCGTAACAGTGGCGGCACAAGCTCTCGCGCCAGCATGCCGCGCCGCCGCGCATCAAGCGCATTGCGACCGAAGAGATCGCCCAACCGTGGGGGAAGCCTCACCCGCGAGCGGTTGTGCGGCTCGGGAGTATTACTGGCGGTGTGCTCCGTGTTCCTGCGGGGCCTCGTCGAGTGACGTGACGGAGGGATAACTCGCAAAGCCCGTGGGCCTCACTGACGCCGCTGTGACGGAGCCGTGATGTGGCGTGCATCCTCGTGACGCCTCTGTGAGAGCAGCAGGTTATACCCGGCTCAAAGGCTGTCGCATGGCAATCCGCCAGGCCGCGGCGCATGTGCAGGTGCGAAGGAGGTGCGTCATGTCACTGTGGGACAACATGTGGGTCCGAGGAAACGCGTCGTCGCAGAGCCATGTGGACGACCTGTTTTCTCCAGAGGAACGCAGACGGCTGATCGCACTTCGAGCGCGTGCGGCAGCGCTCACCGCGGGAGAGACGTCTGGCCTGAATCCTCAGCGTCTGGCGTTCGCCCGCTGGCTCGTGCTGCACGGGCACCTCTATGAAGGCCACGAGAACTCTATCGCCATGCCTTACGATAGCAAGTGGTGATACGCGACTGCCCAGGGCACGGCGAAAGTACCGGCCTGGAGAGTGCTAGCTGCCAGGAATGGGCGATATGCGGCAGCAGCGATCAGCAGTGCCACGAGAAAGGAGCACGTCGATGTTTCGCCGGATATTGGTTCCGCTCGACGGATCGGCGCGTGCGGAGCGGGCGATTGCGGTCGCCGCGCGTCTCGCACGCCCGGTTGAAGGGCACATCGTCCTCTTGCGCGTGGTCGAGCTGTTTCCCGCGTATAGTCCCCGATTCGCGATGCCCGTTCTGCCAGCGCCGACCCTCAGCGAGAGCGACGTGGCGAGCGCGAGCGTCTATCTCCAACAGATCGCAGCCTCACCGGTGCTGCACGATATCGAGACCGAGACGGTAGTCGTAGAGGGCGCGGTGGCGGAGAGCATCCTGAATGCGGTCGCGCTCCACCACATTGATCTGGTCGTGCTCTGCAGCCACGGCCGTACCGCGCTGCTCCGCTGGACGCTCGGAAGCGTCGCGGAGCACGTCGCCCACCATGCCGCGGTGCCGGTCTTCGTGCTCAACGCGCAGGGTCCAGTACCTGCCGGTCCGCATCCCGATCCTGAGGAGATACTGCGCGTCCTGGTGCCGCTCGATGGGTCGCTGCTGGCCGAGTCCGCGCTCGCGCCCGCCACGTCGCTGATCACGGAGCTTGCCGCGCCCGACCACGGTGCGTTGCACCTCACCCTTGTCGCTCCTCCGTATGCGGCAGACAAGAACAACATGCCCGATGCGCTCTTTCTTGAGGGAGCGAAAGCGTACCTGGCGCGTGTTGCCCGCGACGTGCGGAATGACGCACCACAACTGCACGTCTCGTGGTCAATCGCCGTCGGCTACGATATCGCGGTGGAACTGCTGCGCGTGGCCGAGAACGGCGAAGATGCTGAGGGCGCGGGTGTATTTGGTGGCTGCGACCTGATCGCGCTGGCGACACACGGCTACTCCGGGATATCGCGCCTCGCCCTGGGCAGCATCGCAGAGCGGCTGCTGCATACGACGAAACTGCCGATCCTGATCGTCCGTCCACCGCAGATCGCGGCGCAGGGCCAGGCTCCCGTGCCAATGACATCCACGGCGGAGGATGCGCACACAGAGTAATTCGCTGAAGGGCTGAGCTCGGCCGACAGTCGCGACGCGCCGAAACAGCACAGCGCTACCGCGATACCCGATACCATGGGCGTCGCGGTAGCGATCTTCATTGTCGTCGGTGGACGTCTTGGTGTCACAGCCGGAGGGTACGCTCTCCCAGGTGGACGCGCTCGAGCGTGCTAGCCGACCTTCGCCTCCAACTGATCGAGCGCGCGAATGTAGGGATCACTAAACATCGGGAACTGCTCCACTGTGTCGCGTAGAACCGGCAGCGGGATAGCCGCACGTACGGCCAGCACCGCAAGGTGAATCCACTCGCTGGCATCCGGCGCCACGGCCCACGCGCCGACGAGCACCTTGCGCGTACGATCGGCGCAGAGCGTCAGCGCCCCGCGCATCAGCCCACCTGTCGCCGCGGCATGGTCTGGCCGTGTTGAAAGTGCGACCGTGATCGACTCGACGTCTAGCTCCCGATCGCTGGTCTCGGCGAGTGTCAGCCCCGTCGCCGCGACCTGTGGGTCGATGAAGAGCACCCGTGGCACGGAGGTGTAGTACGCCGGGTGCGGGTGTCCGAGGAGGGCGTCCGCGACGATGCGTGCCTGATAGAGGGCGACGTGCGTGTAGCGTGCGATCCCCGTCACGTCGCCAGCGGCCCAGACCCCCTCGGCTGCGCGACAGTGCGCATCCACCGTGACCCCACGCTCGCCTACATGCGCCCCTACGGACTCCAGGCCAAGATCCTCGGTGCGTGGTTGCCGACCAGTGGCGATGACCAGCCGCTGACCATGAACTCGCATGCCTCCAGCCAATGTGACCGTGTAGGAGCCATCGGCGGAGCGAGCGACGTGTTCGGCGTGCCCGCCCTGCACCACGCGGATGCCTTTCTGCCGCAGGTGCTGTTCGACGAGCTCGCCGACCTCCGCGTCTTCGTGCCGGAGCAGGCGATCCGAACGGTTCAGCACCGTCACCTCCGTGCCATAGAGGCGGAACATCTCGGCCAGCTCAACGGCTTGAGCGCCGCCACCAACGATGACGACGCTCTCAGGCTGCGACGATGCGGTGGTCGCCTCCCGATTCGTCCAGTAGCCGCTCTTGAGCAGTCCTGGCAGAGTAGGGATGCGCGGCTCTGACCCAGTTGCGATGACGATATCGTCTGCCATCAGCACATCGAAGCCAGCATCCACCCGCCCTGGGCCAAGTATCCGCGCTCGCCCGCGGACGAATGTGATGCCGGCTTGCCGTAGTGCGGCAGCGCGTGATGGGTCATCCTGCCGCCCCTGCTGTGCAACCTGCGTCGCCACAACGCTCGGCCATCCTGGAGCTGCCGACGGAAGCCCGGCGGCTTGCTGTTGACGCCAGCGCAGGTTCGCCGGACCGAGCAGTGTCGTCGACGGGATGGCTGCCCAGTACGCGGTCTCGCCGCCAATCAAGTCTTGTTCTACCAACGTGACCCGTTTGCCACCCTGAGTCAGTCGCAGCGCGCACGCCTCCCCGGCAGTTCCCGCGCCGATGATGATGACATCACAATGTGTACTCACAGCGCACCTCCCCTGGCTCTCTGCCGTGACACACCCGCGAGCGACCGGGAGGTCATGCCCAATTTCGGGCAGATGGACATGTGACGACACGCAGGCACGCATGGCCCGATGTAGCCCACTACCCGTGGGGCAAAAGCTCTCCCTGCCTCGCTGCTCAGAGTGCTCTGGAGGTGTCACAATCTCATCACGGCGCGCCGGCCTCATCTCACGAGTGCGGCACAGGAAGGGACTGCGCCATCCACGGCGAGATCTCCTCAGGTGTCGCCTGGACTGGGGACGCGTGCGTCGACCCGACAGCACTTGAGAGCAGAAAGTCGTTTAGAGGGGTGCGAGGAGGACATTCAATCCTGCCTCTCACCCCTCCTCAGCATCATGCCTCTGTCTTCCTAGTCGGCGCTCAGTAGCTCAGGCATCGCCTCACGTGTCGCGAACGTTGGAGCAGCCGAGGCGATGGCGGATGCCTTGAATCCTTTGGCGATGAGGTAGATGGCGAGGGTCAGCTCCCAGGCGAACTCCGGGAGGGCGGCGATAGCTGGCACGGCCGCGTACTGCGGGTAGAGTCCGAACAACACGGAGGTGGCCGACGCGAAGACCAGCGGGCCTCCGATCAGCCCCAGCACCGGGATGAATCGGGGCACGAGCCGCGACCGATACATCAAGTACGCTATCAACACCGTGTTGAGTCCGCTGGTGAAGCCAGGCCCGATCAGGAAGGTCCAGTTGTGGAACGCCACCAGTGCCTGGCCGAGGCCGACCAGCGCGGCGGCATCCGTGCCCCCAGCGCCCGTAAGATGCTGCCGCAACGTCACGAGCGCAAGCAGGCTAACGACGCCGATGACGATGATGCCGGCTTCGAGGGTGCGGAGCCCGACATAGCCCATGGCCACGGCTTCGTTCTGCCTCTTGACGACCGGAAACAGCGCGACCGCGGTGCCGACGACGGCGAAGGCGACAATCAGCTCGCAGAAGGCTCCGAGCAGCACGCCCGTGTCTGGGCCTGAGCCGCCGATGTAGTGGACGTTGTTCAGCACCGGAGTGTAGAGGATGACGGCGGCGAACGCGGGGAAGTCGCTGACGAGGTAGCAGACGCCGGCGGCGATTGCGAGCTTTCTGAGTGACGACATGGATGCGGCACGGTTCGTCGCCGTGGTTGCGCCGGATCGAGTGGCGGTTGTCATGTCAGTCTCCATTCGTGAAGTGGTTGGGTGCTCATCGGGCCTCGCTGGTCGGCCCATCTGGTTGGTCGGCGGCGACGCGGTTGACCGAGATCAGCGGCAGGCCGACGTCGCGCACTTTCCGCAGTACGCCATGTAGCGCGGCCTGGTCGACGAGCAGGCCCTGGATGCGAGTCGTGCCGTCGGTCTCGTGACTGAGGCTCAATCCGTCGAACCAAGCGCACCATCGGATGTCGAGGTGCCCCTTGAGACGGATTTCGTACACCGCCGGCTGGTGCTGATCGCCGGGCGATACGGGTGGTGCGCTCATGGTGCTCCTTTCGTGCGGCCCTCTGGATGTCCCTCCGCCAGCGATGTGTGCATTCGCTAGTTTCAGGATAGAGGGGGATGTGGTGAGGAGGCATCACCACATGTGGTGATTGCAGTGGTGATCTGGCAATCGGGAGCGCGCACGGGAAGGAGGGAGAGGACGAGCCCAGGCATGTGAAGCGGCACGGATGCCAGCGTAAGGGGACTCGTTGACCGGGTCATGGCGTGGGTAGTCGCTGGCTGCAAGTACTAAAGTGGCAGGTCGGGCTGCTCGGTAGTGCTGACAGCTGGCGGTGGTGCGCCTATACCCTGTGACCCCCATTGGGCCGGGATTGGTGTGTACGGATGCCCGACAACAATGCGAGTTCCTCGGCCCGGCGAACCGCCGCGCGACGGCTGTTCACTCCAAGCTTGCTATAGATGTTCTTGGTGTGGGTGCGTAGGGTGTTTAGCGATACCACGAGCTCCCGGGCAATTTCCGGGCCGTCCAGGTCGGTGGCGAGGAGCCGGAGCACCTGAAGCTCGCGGTCGCTCAATGGTTCGATCAGCGTCTGCGTTACGGGCGGTCCTTCCTCAGCCGCGCCTAGGGCTGCCAACAACTGACGGACATAGCTTAGGGCGATTTCGTGTTTCTTGGCGGCTTCCAGCAGGGCCGCCATCGGTGGACCTTCGTCCACATACAGGCGGACGTAGCCCTCCGGCTCGGCCAGCGTCAGGGCGCGCTGGAGCGCCACAAGGGCCGCGTGCATGTTGCCGTGCGCCTGGTGGGCGAGTGCCTGCAACACCAGGATTTCGATGATGCTTCCCGTTCGCTTCCCCGCGTGCGCCGCGTCCAACAGGCGCTCCAGGAGGTCTATGGCCTCACGCAGGGCGCCGTCGGCATAATGCCGCTGAGGGCATGCCAGCAATACCCTGGCCAGCGTGATGTGCTCGAACTCGCGCAGGTAGGTCAGTTCGTCATCGGCAGACAAGCCTCGCTCACGTGCCCAATCGAGGGCATCATCTAGCCTCCCTTGCGCGACCCAGACCCGGGCCACGAGCGCCGCCACAGGACGCACATTGGGGGAGACGTCACCCACATATTGGCGCTCGGCCTCGTGCAGCAGGTCGAGCGCCCCAGCGAAATCGCCCCGGGCCTCCTTGATACGCGCCATCGCAATGCACCATCGGTACGGGTGCTGTGGCAACCCGGCCTGTTCACTGAGCTCCTGGCTTCTCGCCAGGTGTTGGGTGGCGGCATCCAAGTCGTTCCACTCGCGATAGAGTTCGCTCATCCCCATGTACAGATCCGCGGTGCCCCTTAGCGTCGGAGCATCCTGTTGAGTCGCGAGTTGCACTCCCCGCTCATAGATGCTCATGGCCTCGCGCAGACGACCTTGCGCGATCCGGATATCCGCCAGGGCGATGGCGCCGCCGACGGCGTCGGCGAGGTGCCCAGCCCGCTGCACCCGCGCCATTCCCTCGGCATACGTCCGGTACGCGGTCTCCAGATCTCCGCTCGCCCAGGAGGCGAGTCCCAGGACTGCCGCCGCCGCCCCGCGCACGAGATGGTCATCCTCCGGGACGAGCTCGAGCGTCCGCCGGGCGAATCTCACCGCATCGGTTACCTCGCCCCGAGCCTGTGCCCGTACGGCACGGTACAGGGCGATTGCAGCCGGGAGACGGCGAAACTCCTCCTCGTTCACAACCACCATCTGCGCCGACTCAGCCAGTCGGGTTGCTCGGGTCTCGTGGAGCTCACCCCGATCGCCCACATCTGACGACGTATCCAGCCACTGTTCGGCGTCCCGCAGGCGGGCCTCCACCTCGTCGAGCTCACCAGCAGCCAGTAACACCCAGGCATACGCAACGCTGAGCACCGGCCGGAGTCGGACGAGCTCGTCGGGAAGCGCCTTCAGCCAGCCGAACATCGTGGCATCCTGCCGATTCTGGCGCATGGTCGGCAGTGCCAGCTCGATCAGGTCCGCCGCATGCGCGAAGTCCCCGGCGGCCAGCGCATGGCGGACCGCCTCGGCGGTCATCCCTTGCTGTTCGAACCACGCGCTCGCGCGCCGATGTAGCGGCGCTACCTGACCGGGCTGTTCCGCAAGCAAACGCGCCTGGAGCACGTCGGCAAACAGATGATGATAGCGATACCATGTACGGTGGTCGTCGAGCGGCACGACGAAGAAGTTCCCGCGCTCCAGGGCCACGAGCCGCGCGGAGCCGTCCTTCTGTCCGGTGACGGCATCGCATAGTGGGCCAGACATCCGCTCGAGAATGGCCGTCCGGAGCAAGAAGCCGCGGACCGCTCGGCCTTGTCGCTCCAGGACTTCGTCGACCAGATAGTCCACGATGTACCGGTGGTCGCCTGCGAATGCCTGGATGAACGCGGATGCATTCTGGTGGCCTCGCAGGGACAGCGCGGCCAATTGGAGGCCGGCGATCCAGCCTTCTGTGCGTGCTCCCAGCGTGTCGATGTCTTCGGCTGAGAGCGTAAGGCCCATCATCTGGCCGAGAAACGCGGCGGCCTCGGCGGGAGTGAAGCGCAGTTCGGCGGCGCGTAGCTCGGTGAGCTCGCCCCGAGCGCGCAGCCGCGAAAGTGGGAGCTGGGGATCTTCGCGGGTGGCAATCGCCAGATGCATGTGCGGCGGCAGGTGCTCGAGCACGTACGTGAGGGCAAGGTCAACCGCTGGAGCTTCAACCACGTGGTAGTCGTCGAGCACGAGGACCACATGGCCTGGAAGCGCGGCGAGCGCATTGAGCAGGGTCGTCATCATCGCTTCGAGCGGAGGTGGCTGGGGTGAGTGGAGCGCATCCAATATCCCTGCTCCAATGCCCGGCACGATCGTCTGGAGTGCCGCAACGAGGTATGTGAGAAAGCGCGCGGGGTCGTTGTCCCCTTCGTCCAGCGACAGCCAGGCTGCCGGTCGGCTGAGCTGCTCGACCCACTCGCTGACAAGCGTGGTTTTCCCAAAGCCGGCGGGGGCGGAGATGAGGGTCAGCTTGCGGTCCAGGCCCTCGTTTAGCCGCTCGAGCAGGTGGGGACGGCGGACGACGTTGGGCCGCAGTGGGGGGATATAGACTTTCGTGGCGAGAATGGGCGTCGTCATAGGCGATGGATTTCTCGGCCATGGTCAGGTCCAGAGCTCACCGGGCGCGCAATGACAGGTTGAGCTGGGCAGCATCGATCACTCATGTGGCCGCTCGGTTGCGGCCAGTATATCACCAGGGCAGTGTGGATCACCGAAGCGCGATTGCCCGTGTGATCACTGCCGTTTGCTGGGGATCGCGCTCCCCCCTCAGTGGTGTGAGCTAGCCGGATCGGCAACTAAGACGGGGCACGAGACTCGCAGCTCAATCTATGTCAGACAGAACCAGCGGCGGTTGCGGATAGGGCGTCGGCCGGATCGTGCTGGAGAGGCGAGCCGGGTGACGAGGCGCGCCATTGGCAACGGTGCCGAGGCAGAGTGGTGGCCGGTCCGAGTATCGCGCGAGCAGTGCAAGGACCGCACGGTCTCTCCCCAGGTAGGTGCCGTGTTCTCCCCAGCCTACGAGGGTGTCGGGAGCACAGGTGGCAGCATCGGCGATGTAGGAATCGTTCTCGGGACCGATGGGGTCGGATGCCGACCTGAGGTTGCGCCGGTTGGTTTCCCGATAGGCAAACAGATTCACGATCTCCAGTCCGCCATAGCCCCACTCCTGGCTGAAGCGTTTGCAGCATGCCACGGTCTGGTCGTCGTGGTCAGCGTCCGCCGTGCTCGGGTTGAGGAGCACCCACAGCAGTCGCGGACGTGCAGCATCCCAAGTGCGCCAGAGCGAATAGCGATAAGGTCCAACGATGACAGCTCCGTCGCCCTGCCTGATGTGCATACGCTCGATTCCCTTCTGCTCATGCCTGCGTATGGTCGATATGGCATGAGGCCGCATCGCCCCATATTTTCAACGCAGGTCTATTGTATCAGGAATGAATGCATGAATGGCGGGCTGCATCCGTACCGGATACTAGGAAGCAACACGTGCTAGAACCGCAGAAGGTAAGGCCTGGCTAGCTAGAGTGTGTTGTGTTAGCCGCTACCAATCAAGATGTGACATCATGCCCATGCAGGCGACCGTCTATGCAGAACGAAGAAGGAGACGCTGGTATGGCTGAGACGAACAATGACGACACCAGCACCATGCACGGCCACACAGATGCCGCAACGCCGCAGCAAACGCAGAAGATTTCCAGGCATGCCCAAGACATAGTGGACCACTGGAGACTCAATCGCACTCTCAGGGGCGGCAGTGTCACATTCACCATTTGCGTCACCGCGTATAAGAACGGGGCTAGGCTGGTCCTGCAAGACGGCGATCCCGAGCGCTGGACGGAACGGCATGCCGAGGAATGGTTCGAGCAGAACAGACAGGCGTCCGCCGCTGAGCACGCCGCCACTATGATCGCTAGGTTGTTAGAGCGCGCGCTTGCAGAGGCGGCACATCTGCCGGCCCCGCTAGCAACGCCAGCATTGCCGACAGCAGAAAATTGAGCAGCGAGTAGGTCGGTGATGCTGTGGTTCGAGATGCCGGTTTCAAAGCCGTTTCCACCAACCCGCCGGTTTGGCATCAGAGGCGTTGCGCCAACGCCTCTGATGCCAAACCCTTTATGTACGCCAATGGCGCAAAAAAGGCCTGGCGCAGCGGCCAGGCCTGAGTTGGTAGCGCATACGGGATTCGAACCCGTGATCTCCGCCTTGAGAGGGCGGCGTCCTGGGCCGCTAGACGAATGCGCCATGCGGTGCGGGCCATAGCGGTAACGGCCCGCGAAGGGTATTTTACGTGATTGCTCCCAGGTGTGTCAAGGCTCATGCACGGCAGCAAGCGCACAGTGCCATGCCCCGTGGCTGCCGCGCGCATGCTATACTCCTGCGGGACCCCGTTGCCGAAGACTGCGGATCTTCACCCCTCAACCGGCGCGACAACACCACACAGGAGTGCGTGACGTATGAAGCTGGTTACCTATGTCTCGCCAGAAGCTCAAGACGCTGCCGATGAGCGCGCGGGCGTGCTGCTGAACGATCTGATCCTCGATCTGGAGTCGCTGGGTGCGTGGGCCGCGCGCAATGGCGTGGCGCTGCCCGAACGCGGCCTCCCTGCGACGATGCGCGACCTGCTGCGGATGGAGCGCTACGGGATGAGCGGCGTGCGTGCGGCACTGGCGAAGGCTACCGAAGCGCGGTCCGAAGACCTGCGAGAGCAGCCAGGGCTCGCGTATCCCCTTGCCACGACGCCCCTGCGTACGCCTGTGCCCGAGCCGCCGTCCGTTCGTGACTTCTACGCCTTCGAGCAGCATGTGAAGGCGGCCCGTGCGCTGCGGCACGCTGAGATGATCCCCGAGTGGTATCAGTTCCCCGTCTTCTACTTCACGAACAACGGCGCCCTCTACGGCACCGACGAGGATGTGCCCTATCCGCATGGTAGCCAGGAGCTCGATTTCGAGCTGGAGATGGCGGCCGTCATCGGGCGTGCGGGCATCGACATCGCCGCCGACGACGCGCCGGACTACATCGCCGGCTACATGGTGATGAACGACTGGAGCGCCCGCGACCTGCAGCGCGAAGAGATGAAGCTGAACCTCGGCCCCGCCAAGGGCAAAGACTTCGCCTCCTCCTTCGGACCGTACCTCGTGACGCCGGACGAACTGGACGACAGGCGCGTTGGCTCTGGTAAGGACGAGCGCTTCGACCTGGCGATGACCGGACGCATCAACGGCGATCAGCTCACCAGCGACAACGCGCGCACGATGTACTACACCTTCCCGCAGATGATCGAGCGGGCGTCGCGGTCGGTACGACTGCGTCCCGGCGATATCCTCGGCTCCGGCACGTGCGGCACAGGCTGTATTCTGGAGCTGACGACCGCGCGGCATCCGTGGCTGCGGCCGGGCGATGTCATCGAGCTGGAGATCGAGCGGCTCGGCATGTTGCGTAATCGCATCGCCGGGGAGAGGGGTGCCTAGCATGCCGATGCCAACGCCTCCAGGGCCGGGCGAGGAGCCGACGAACGAATCGGAGCTGTATCGCTACCATCTGCGGCGGCTCGTCACGTGGTACCTTGAAGCACTCGATCCGCTGCCCGCCGACGCCTTCACGTGGACGCCACCCTCGCCCGATGGGAACTCGCTCGCGGCCATCTGCATGCATGCCCTCACCTCCGCCGAATGGTGGGTGTTGAGCTGTGTCGGCAACGGACCGCTTGAGCGCGACCGCGACGCCGAATTCGCCGCGAACATCACGTGGGCGGACATGCGCCCGCGCTTCGAGTCCTTCCTGCGCGCGGCGGATGAGCTGCTGCGCGGGATGTCGTCCGAGCAGCTCGCCCAGATCAGCCGCCACCCGGCGGGCGACCGCATGAACCGCCGCTGCCTGACGCACACCGTCGAGCATCTGGGACTGCATCTCGGTCATGTCGAGATCACGATCGACTGGTGGCGCTTGCTGGCTGTTTGACGCCGCCGCCGTCTCTGCTATACTCGTGCGAGCAGCATTTCGCTGGTCGAATGCCGCGGGGCGCGAGAGGAGTGCGACGGCATGCTGAGTCTCGAAGGGCGCGAGTTGGGCGGCTGCAAGCTGATCCGCAAGATCGGCGAAGGCGGCATGGGCGAGGTCTATCTCGCGGAGCAGCGCCGCATGGGCAACCGCATGGTCGCCGTGAAGGTCGTGCAGCCCGATGAGCTCTCGTTTCCGTCACGGGACGCGGCGGACGTCGCGAAGCAGTTCGCACGCGAGGCAGCGCTGCTCGGCCAGTTCTCGCACCCCAACATTCTGCCAGTGCATGATAGCGGCGTCGCGGGCGACCTGCTCTTCCTCATCATGCAGTACGCTCCCGAAGGGTCGCTGGCGGATGCGATGCGTGGGCGTGCGGCGCGTCCGCTGGCGTTGCCCGCGCCGGTGCCCTTCGTCGCCGATCTCGTCGGACAGATCGCCAGCGCGCTGCAATATACGCACGACCGGGGCGTGATCCATCGCGACGTGAAGCCGGGCAACGTGCTGATCCGCATCGAGCCGGACGGCCGCTGGCATGCGCTGCTGGCGGACTTCGGCGTGGCCCGCGCGGAGAACACGACCTCGCAGCGCACGCAGGTCACGGGCACGTTCGCATATATGGCGCCCGAGCAGTTCAGCGGCAAGTTCTCGCCCGCGAGCGACCAGTACGCCCTTGCGGTGGTGGCATATCAGCTTCTGACGGGCCGCGCGCCATTCGAGGGCGACCTGGCCTCGATCACGCGCGGCCACATGTTCGATCCGCCGCCGCCACCGCGCTCGATCAATCCCGCCGTGCCGACAGCCGTCGAGCAGGTGGTGCTGCGGGCGCTGGCGAAAGACCCGGCACAGCGGTATCCGTCCGTCTCCGCGTTCG
Organism: uncultured Ktedonobacterales bacterium; assembly: GCA_964427535.1. Lineage (GTDB taxonomy): Bacteria > Chloroflexota > Ktedonobacteria > Ktedonobacterales > JADMIN01 > CAYRVF01. The sequence goes on along the minus strand of CAYRVF010000033.1, from coordinate 19,519 downwards.
CCGATGCGCTGCGTGCGGCGGCCGCTGGCAGCGAGCGCCAGATTGCCGCCGAGCCGACGGTCGTCGCGCCGCCACCCATCTTGCCCGCGCCACAGGTGTCCTCGCCGTCGCCTCCCACTCCCACTCCCGTCCCGGCGCCTTCGCCGGCGACACCGCGCCCGCGTCTCTGGCGCACGTGGATGCTCGCGCTCGCGGCGTTGGTCTTGCTGGCTGGCGTCATCGGCGCATCTGGTCTCGTGCTTCGCCAGCAGCAGGAGCAACAGGCTGCGGCGGCAACCGCGACCGCCGGAGCCGCGACCGCCCGCGCCGCAAGCGAGACATCGACGCAGGCCGCAGGCGCCACAGCGACCGCGACGGGCACTGCCTCGACCGCCACCTCGACGACGACCGCAACGCCGGGTGTATCGAGCGACGTGACACAGCCGCTGGCTCCGCCGGTGCCGGTTGGGGCGGCCGTCTTCCAGGACCCCGCGCCGACGTGCGACCAGCCGCAGACGATTAGCTGGACGCGCGACACTGGCACACAGCGCGCCTGCCAGGGCACTAGCGCCGTGCAGATCAGCGCGACGACGCCCAATGTGCTCTCGTGCCTCGAAAACCAGAGCGCGCAGCTCGGCGATGGCTATTTCGATACCATCGTCTCGCCGGGGTCGAGCGATGCCGTGCTCGCCTTCCGCGAGGCGGCGGGCCAGCAGAATGGCTCAAACTTCGCAGTGGAGGGCTACTTCTATAAGGTGGACCCCACGCACCAGCAGATCACACTGTACAAGACCGGTGCGGACGGCACGTCGAGCACGCTCGGGACTTATTCGCTGCCCGGCGCGCTCGCGGCCAGCTTCGATCTCGGCGTGAGTGTCCAGGGCGGCACGATCACGATGTACATCAACAACCAGCCGGTCGCCGCACATGACGACTCGACGTATACCACCGGCTGGGTGGGCATCTGCACCGACGGTCAAGCCACCTACTCGAACGCTCGGCTCTATAACGCCGCGAAGTAGGCGGCGGGCTGTCCCCCTCTCGCAGTTCACGCCGGGAGCGAGGAGCCAGACGTTGCCCTTGGCCACCAACTCTCGCCGCACGACCCCTCCCCTCCAAGGGGAGGGGGTAGGGGGAGAGGTTCTGCGCGATGCCAGGAGAGCAGAGCCAGACACATGCGGTGTGTCAGTGTTCCCCCGCTCTCGGCGTCAGCCGGGGGAGGGGGCTCTACCGCGAGACGTTGAAGCGGAACTCGATGATGTCGCCGTCGCGCACGACGTAGTCTTTGCCCTCCAGGCGAACGTGCCCGTGCTCGCGCGCAGTCTTCATCGAGCCGCCGTCGGCCATCAGGTCGTCGTAGTGGACGACTTCGGCACGGATAAAGCCGCGCTCGAAATCGGTGTGAATCTTGCCCGCCGCCTGTGGCGCCTTCGATCCGCGTGTCACGGTCCAGGCACGCACTTCGTCCTCGCCCGCCGTGAGGAATGAGATGAGGTTGAGCGCGCGGTACCCCGCCTGGATGACCCTGTCCGTGCCGAGTTCGGGCAGGCCGAGCGATTCGAGATATTCCGCGGCATCCTCCGGTGGCAGCTCGCCAAGCTCGGCTTCGAGCTTGGCCGAGACGGCGATGATTTCGCGGCCATCAGTTTTCGCCCATATATGGGCCGCCTGCACCGCGGCAAGCTCCTCGGCGAGCGCCTCCTCAACGGTGCCCGCGAGTACGTCGTTGGCCTCGCCGAGCGAGTCCTCGCTGACGTTGACGACGTAGAAGCGGGGCTTCATCGTCAGCAAGAAGAGCTCGCGCACCACCGGCTCCTCAATGGAGGAGAAGGTGAATTCGGAGGCCGGGTGGCCGTTGTCCAGGTGCTCACGCAGGCGCTTGAGGAACTCCAGCTCTTCGAGCACCTTCTTGTCGCCGGACTTGGCTTTGCGCCCCGTCGAGTCGATGCGGCGCTCGACGGTGCCAAGGTCGGTAAAGATGAGCTCGGTGATGAGGTCGCGCAGATCGCGGACCGGATCGATGCGACCGCCTGGCGGCGGCACCTGCGGATTCTCGAACGTGCGCACGACCATCGCGAGCGCGTCGGCATTGCGGATATGGCCCAGAAACTCCGGGCTGAGGCCCTCGTGCCGCTTCTCCTCGGTGGCCTGCCCCATGCCGGCCACGTCGACGAACTCGATGGCGGTCGGCACGACTTTGCGGGGGTGAAAGATCTCGGCGAGCCGGTCGAGGCGTTCGTCGGGCACCTGCACGACGGCACGATTCGCCTGCACGCTGCTCGTCGGGTAGCTCGATATCTCCGCGCCCGCCCGTGTCAGCGCGTTGAAGAGGGTGGTCTTGCCCGAGAGGGGCATGCCGATGATGCCGACGGTGAGAGCCATGGGTTGCGCTCCGCTCTTGCTGTTACCACGCTGGTTCGTCGTGTGGCCCGTGCGCACCCAGTCTGCACAGAACCTCAGGAGTATACCACGCGGTCGAGGGGCGCTTGCGCGCCGGAGAGCATCAGACAACGCCTTGCTTCTGTACGCTGACAGTGCGAGGCGGGTGGAGATCAGGCGCGTTTGGTACAATCAAGACATCGGTGGTGCATGTGCCTCATTACGTGTCAGTCGGCTTGTTAGACTCCGACTGACACGTTTCGCGCATGGAATGCGCGCGGATGCCTCATAGACGCATGCTCATGGTGGGCGTGGCGGCAGTACTACATAGAGCCGACGGGACGGACCCCTCAGAGGAGAGCTTCTGTAGACAGACGCGAGAGCACCGTGGGGGAGGCGTGTCATGACGGAGGCGTTTCTGCTCGCCGCGCTACCAGACTGGCTGCTCTTCATTCTTATCGTTGGCGGCTCGGTGGTCCTGGCCGTGGCGGGCACCATCTTCGTGCGCCAGCACAGGAAGCCGCCGACAGATGAGGCGCACAACGAGGTTGCGGGCTTCATCTTCGCCGCGGTCAGTGTCCTCTACGCGGTAGTGCTGGCGTTCATGGTCTTCGCCGTGTGGGAGGCATACTCCAACGCCAGGCAGGCTGCCTCAAACGAAGCGGCCGCGCTGATCGCCGTTGCCCGTGATACGTCGTCGCTCCCCGAGCCAGCACGGCATCAGGTGCATGATCTGCTGCGCGAGTACGATGAGATCGTGACCAACGAGGAGTGGCCGGCGATGGGGCAGGACATCCCAGGATATGATGGGAGCCCGCGCGCGACCCAGGTGATCAACGAGATTTGGGCCATCTACCAGAGCGTCCCGCGCAGTGAAGTTGACAGCAACACGACGATCTTCTTGACCAACCTGAGTGAGCAGCGGGCCATTCGCCTGCAATCAAATGAATCCCTCTCTGGCGCGTTTGGCATCGTGCTCGTAGTTGGGGCAGTGTGTACGATCGCCTTCTGCCTGGTGCTCCACATGGAGGACGCCCGGCTCCATGCTGGGATGACCGTGGTGTTGACCGCGCTGATCGCCAGCTGCCTGTGGTTGATTTTGGAGATCAATCAGCCATTTGTGGGAAGTGTGAGCGTATCGCCCGAAGCTTTCGAGCACGCGCTGCACGTGCTCGACACACTGCCCCGTTGATTGAGGAAGCGCCACGACAAGGTCTTGACAGGCGAGCAGGGTCATGGCAGTCTTCATTCAATCGCTTGAACAACATTCGCCCAAGACGCGAGAGAAGGCGCCATGCCAGAACGCGACACTGCCAGCGAGCGGCGCGCACTGATCCTCGATGCGGCCATCCGGGTGCTCGCGCGCGACGGGCTGGCCGAGGCCACGACGCGCAAACTCGCCGCCGAGGCGGGCGTGAATCAGGCGACAATGCTCTACTACTTCGGCAGCAAAGACGAGTTGCTCTTCGCCGTACTGCAAGAGATGATGCACGCCACGCAAGAGATCGCGCGCTCGGCGCTGCGGGTGAGCGCGGGCATGCGCGAGGCCATTACCGAGAGCATCACGGCGTTCTGGGAGCATGTCGAGGCGTCGCCTGAGTTGCAGGTGCTGCAATATGAGTTGACGCTCTACGCGCTGCGAAACCCGGACGCCGCCTGGCTCGCGCGCCAGCAGTACGACGGCTACTGCGCGGTCGTCGAGAGTCTGTTCGAGGAGGCGTTCCGGTCGGGCGGGTGGGCGTGCGCCGTGCCGTTCGCGTCGCTCGCGCGCTTCGTCGTGGGCGGTCTCGACGGCCTCATCTTGCAGTACGCCAGCGACCGGGATGCCGCCCGCGCGCGGCGCGACCTGGGATACGTCATCGCTGCGGTTATCGCGCTCGCCGAAGGGACGGCGCCGGTACCATCCAGCGCTGAGGCCCAGGCGACGAGCCAGCCGTTGCATCTGTAACAGCCACTCGTGTTGTGTCGCCGCCCAGAAAAAATGGGTGGCGCGCGACGCATCCAGAGAGGAGGCCATTCGTGCTGGAGTCACCGAACGAGCAGGCGGATACGCGCTCGCAGCCGACCGCGGTCTCTCCTTTGGACGCGCCCACTTCGCCGGGAGAGGCGGCGGGTCTGGCGCGCGACTACGCCTACTACCGGGACGTCTTCGCCGGGCGCGCGATGCCGTTCGCCTTCGTGGACCTCGATCTGCTCGACGCGAACGTCCGGGAGGTGCTCGCGCGGGCGGGCGAGAAGCAGGTGCGGGTGGCCTCCAAGTCGGTTCGCAGCGTTGCGATACTGCGGCGCATTCTCGCGGCTGATACGCGCTTCCTGGGACTCATGTGCTTCACGGCGCGCGAGGCGGTGTATCTCGCGGAATTGGGCTTCGACGACCTGCTGATCGGCTATCCGGCGTGGAACGACGCGGACCTCACCGCCGTCGCGCGGGCGACCGCCGCTGGCGCGCACATCACGCTGATGATCGACAGCATCGCCCATGTCGAGCGCATCGCCGCGGTCGCCGAGCGCGAGGGCGTGCGCTTGCCGGTCTGCATCGAGATCGACCTCTCGCTAGACGTGCCGGGCCTGCACTTCGGCGTCTGGCGCTCACCGCTGCGCAGAGCCGTCGACGTACGCCCCCTACTGGAGCGCATCGCCGCCACGCCGTCCGTTTCGCTCGACGGCATCATGGGCTACGAGGCGCAGATCGCGGGCGTGGGCGACGCCTTTCCGGGCCAGCCGCTCAAGAATGCGCTGGTGCGGCGGCTCAAGCAGCGCTCGATTGGCGAGATTGCCGCGCGCCGCAGTGCCGTCGTCGAGTTGATTCGCTCGTACGGGATGGAGCTGCGGTTCGTCAACGGCGGTGGCACCGGCAGCTTGCACACGACCCGCGAGGAGCCCGTCGTGACGGAGATCACCGCTGGGTCGGGCTTCTACAGTCCCGCGCTCTTCGACAACTACGTTGACTTCCGCTTCCTGCCGGCGGCGGGCTTCGCGATTGAGATCGTGCGCCAGCCTCGCAAGGGACTGTACACCTGCCTGGGCGGCGGATACGTCGCGTCCGGCGCGACGGGTCCGGAGAAACAGCCGCAGCCGTATCTTCCGAAGGGCGCGCGGCTGCTCTCGCTGGAGGGCGCGGGCGAAGTGCAGACGCCGGTGCGCTACAGCGGACCCGAGCGACTCGCGCTCGGCGACCCGATCTTCCTGCGACACAGCAAGGCGGGGGAGCTGTGCGAGCGCTTCCGTACGCTGCTACTCGTCTCGAACGGGAAGGTGGTCGACGAGGTGCCAACGTACCGCGGCGACGGCCAGTGCTTTCTTTAGACACCAGACTGTAGACAGCGGAGGGCATGCGCATGAGCGACGACTCGACCCGCGCGGGCAGCGGCTCCTGGCGGAACTGGTCAGGATCGGTGCGCGCGCGGCCGCGTGAGATGGTGCGTCCAGGTAGTGTGGACGAGCTTGCCCGGCGTGTCGGCGCGTGGGGACGTGAGGGCCGTCAGGTGCGGGTGGTCGGCGCGGGACATTCGTTCACGCCGCTCGTGCGGACCGACGACGTGCTGCTCTCGCTCGACAACCTGCAGGGCATCGAGTCGGTGGACGAGGAGCGCATGCTCGTCACCGTGCGCGGCGGCACTCAGCTGAAGCGGCTCGGCGCGGAGTTGCTCGAACGTGGCCTGGCGCAGGAGAATCTCGGCGATATCGACGTGCAGAGCATCGCGGGCGCGATCAGCACGGGTACGCACGGCACCGGCGTCGGCTTCGGCACGCTCGCCACCCAGGTTGCCGCTCTCACGCTGGTGACGGCCGCGGGTGAGGTCGTCGAGTGCTCGCCCGAGCGCAATCCGGACATTTTCAAAGCGGCGCAGGTCTCGTTGGGGATGCTTGGGGTGGTGGCGTCGGTGACGCTGCGGGTGGTGCCCGCTAAGCGGCTCCACTACCAGGCGCGACGCGAGCGCCTGAGCACCTGCCTCGACCGTCTCGACCAGTACAAGGCCGAGAACAGCCATTTTGAGTTCTTCTGGTTTCCCTACACTGACTGGGGGCAGGCCAAGTTCCTCAACGAGACGCATGCGCCACCGAGCGCGGGCAGCATCTGGGCGGGAGTGAACCAGCTCGTGCTTGAGAATGGCGCGTTATGGCTGCTCTCCGAGGTGGCCCGGCACGCGCCGCGCGCCTCGCGGGCCATCTGCGGTGTCTCCGCGTGGGGCATCACGCCAGTGGACGAGGTGAACTACAGCCACCGTATCTTCGCCACGCAGCGCGCGGTGCGCTTCCAGGAGATGGAGTATAACCTGCCCGCCGAGCGCTTCCGCGAGGCGATCGAGGCGATCCGGGCGCGGCTGGAGCGCGAGCGCTTCGACGTAAACTTCCCCATCGAGTGCCGGTTCGTGCGCGGCGACGACATCTGGCTCAGTCCGGCATACGGGCGCGACTCCGCGTACATCGCCGTGCATATGTATCGCGGCATGCCCTACGAGCGCTACTTCCGCGCGATGGAAGAGATCTTTACCGCGTACGAGGGCCGGCCGCACTGGGGCAAGATGCACACGCGCGACGCGGCCTATCTCGCCGCGCACTACCCGCGCTGGGACGACTTCCGCCGGGTGCGCCAGCAACTCGACCCGCAGGGCGTGTTTCTGAACGACTATCTGCGCGGGCTCTTCGCCGCCGAGACGCCCTCTGCTGGGAGTGGGCCGTCAGACGTGCCGGTGATCGCGCCGCGCAATATCTCCGCGCAGACGCCGGAGTAACGGGCGTAGCGATGTCCGGCGGATGTGCGCGTGGGCGCGGGTGTGTGGGAGAGCGCCCCTGCCGTGCCAGCGGAAGAAGGAAGGCTAACTATGAGCGTCCCCTCGTCGTCCTCGGTGCCTGCGACGTCAGCGACGGAGGCGCCGGCTGGCGTGTTGCGCTCCGGCGCGCTCGATCTGCGCCATGCCATCGTCATCTCGGTCGCGGTGATGTCGCCCGCCGCCTCCGTCTTCTTCAATACTGTTCCGCAGGCCCAGCTTGTCGGCGCGGCGATACCGCTGTGCTTCGTCGTCGGGTTCGTCGTGGCCCTGCTCGTGGCCAACCAATACAGCGAGTTCTCGCGCGAGATTCCGTCCAGCGGCTCGGCCTATACCTTCGTCACGGAAGGGCTGGGTGCGCGCTGGGGGTTTCTGACTGGCTGGATCGGACTGCTCGCGGTCGCCATCGGCGTGCCCTACTCCTTCGTGTTCATGAGCTACAACGTGCAAACGCTGATGGCTCGCTGGTTCGGCATCAACATCCACTGGAGCGTCTACTTCGTTGCCGCGACGGGCATCGTCTTCGCTCTGGCGTATAGTGGCATCCGCCAGTCGATGCGCATCGATCTCGGGTTTGTGGTCTTCGAGCTCGGCATCTGCGTGCTGCTCGCCGTGCTCGTGCTCTTCCGTGTCGGCACCACGACGGGGCTCTCCGCCGCGCCGTTCAGTGTAAGCTCGGTGCCGCCGACCGGGAATCTCGCGGGCGGCATCATCTTCGCGGTCCTCAGCTTCATCGGCTTCGAGACGGCGGCGGTGCTCGGCGAGGAGACGCGCTCGCCACACCGCAACATTCCGCGCGCGGTCTACGGCTCGCTGATCGTCGTCGGACTCTTCTTTCTCCTCATGGTTTACGCCGCGACGATGGGGTATGGCCCTGCCCACATGGCGACCGGATATGGGAACGACCCGGCGCCATTCGACACCATCAGCCGCCGGTTCGGCGGGCCAGTCTTCGCGGCGCTGATCGACATCGTCGGCGTGCTCGGCTTCTTCAGCGCAGCGCTGGCCATCGTCAACGGCGGCGCGCGCATCCTCTATGCCGTCGGGCGTGACGGCCTGCTGCCGCGCTGGACGGCATGGACCCACCCGACGCGCCAGACGCCTGGGAAGTCGATCGCCCTGCTCTGCGGCTTCGGCCTGGTCTGCGGTCTGCCGCTCGGGGTGGCGTTTACGCCCATCGACGCGTATGGCTTCCTGGGCACGCTCGACGCCTTCCTCATTCTGCTGATCTACGCGCTGGTCAGCGTCTCCTGCATTCTGTTCTTCCGGCGCAAGCGCAGAGAGCACTTCAGCCTGCTGCGGCACGGCATTCTCCCGGGTGTCGCCGGGCTGCTGGCGCTCGGTATCTTCGTGGCGGCGGTTACCGCGCCGAATTTGGCTCCGCTGAGCTATGTTCCGTTCGTCCTCGGCGTGTGGCTCATCGCGGGGGTGTGCGTGCTCGTCGCGATGCGCGGCAAGATCGACAGTGCTCCGGCCGCGAGGTAGGGGCTGCGATAGCCTCACCTACCGGCGAGACGAGCGACAATCGGCGCACTCGTTTCCATGTTCGCATCAGAGACGATGTAGTAGGAAACCCCGTAGCGCTCTCGCCGCTCCTCCATTTGCCCGGTGATCTGATCAGCCGATCCAATGAAGATAGAGGGCATCTCCAACACGTCCTCTGGACGAATTGAGTTCCAGCCGTGTTGACGAGCACAGCGTTCGGCTCCCTGGCGCCGATCCGACGTCAGGATGGGCGAGATGACCATGCTCAACTCTATGTGATCGAAGCGTTCTTCGGCCGCCTGGCGAATCCACTGGATCTTCTCTGTCATCGCGTCTGGCGAGCGTTTGAGGGGATCGTCGATCTCGGCGCCGGTTGAATAGTCGCCGTTCAGGAGACCAATGATGGTGGCTTCGCGAGCCGCGAGCGCAAGCATACGCTTTCCGCTCGCACCGATGAGGATGGGAGGGTGGGGCCGCTGGATGGGCTTGGGAAAGCCGTTGAGCCGATCGATCTGGTAGTAGGTGCCTGAGAAAGTCAGCGGCTCGGAGGCAAAGAGTCCCTTGATGACCTGCACTGCCTCTTCGAGCCGGCTTACCCGCATACCGGGCGCGTCGAACGGGATACCCGCCTGCTGATACTCGTCCTTCGCCCAGCCTGCGCCCAGGCCGAGCTCAAACCGCCCATTCGAGAGGACGTCAAGTGTGGCGGCTTCCTTCGCCAGCAGAACGGGATGCCGGTAATCGTTGTCGATCACGAGGCTGCCAACACGCAGCGTGGTGGTGGCATCCGCTGCCGCCATCAAGGCGATCAGCGGCGCGAACTGGTCGCCGAACGGCTCGGGGATGAAGTGATCGCGGAGAAAGAGCGTCGCGTAGCCGAGCTGTTCCACTTGCCGCGCGGTTGTGCTCCATGCCTCGGCAGATGACATATGCCCACAGATCACGCCGAAGCGGAAGGGTTGCGCTCTTGTCACGAAATGTCTCCTGCTCGCTCTGTGCTCATCGCGAGGTACCAGTCGGGCAAGCGCTTTACGTGTCGCTCGGCCCCTCTTCGTGATGAACACGTCGAATCGGGTTCCGGTTGCATCCTGTGCATCGACGGCTGTGGGGACGCAGCTGCGTTACGGCTCACACCGGGGCTAGCACTCGCGCGCATGGCCGAGCGTTCCTGTGCCCTAGCATAGTGCAGGGGGTAGCTCCTCTAGCGATGACGAGGGCAGTGTAGCAGGTGTAGTCATGGAGGAGGCGAGGCGAGGAGTGTCCTGTGTATGGCCAGCCGACAGGTCACGAAGCACATCGCCACAGGCTTGATGAACGACTCGCTTGTACTGTGCCTTTGCGGCGACGTTGGCACACCAGACGACGGTTGTATCAGGTGATGAGCAGCATTCAGACAAATATTCGTGCGTGACAACGTGATCGATGTCCGCTACACTGCACGCACATCAGCAGAGCAAGCAGTATAGATGAGCTGAATGTGCATTTGCACAGGCATGATCATGTCCACCTGGACGCGTGGAGCTCTCTGATGCGTTGCGACGTTGTAATAGTCCAGGAGAAGAGCATGCATCTCGCGCACAGGCTTACCTTGCTCGACACCACGAGCACTAGTGGCACCAGCAGCGCGGTCTTTCTCGTCATCGCGCTGATAGTTGCGGTGTTTTACATCGCGGCGATGTGGCGTATTTTCACGAAGGCAGGGCGTCCGGGCTGGGCAGCGATCATCCCGATTTACAGTTCGATTGTTCTGCTCCAGATCAGCGGTCACTCGGGCTGGTGGTTCCTGCTGGAACTGATTCCGTTCGTCAATATCGTGATCGCCATCGTCGTCACTTTCGATCTCGCGAAGGCTTTCGGCCGTGGCATGGGCTTCGGACTCGGGCTGCTCTTCCTCAGCGCTATCTTCTATCCTATCCTCGCCTTCAGCGGCATCGAGTATGTGGGTACCCGTCAGGCAGTCCCTGCGCGGTACTAGCGCGACTTTGCTCGTCAGATAGCGTTGTGCGCCTGCTAGAGGTCGAAGCCGCTAGCGGGCGCATGACTGTTGGGCACGTTTTCAGTACGCTTCGGCTAAGAGGCAGGACGACGCATGCACGTGGCTTTGCTCGGTCTCTATCTCGTCTGGATGGTCGTCATCAACCTCTGCACGGCGTACAGCTATGCGCATGATAAGCGGGCGGCGATTCGCCACCAGTGGCGCACACCCGAGCGCATCCTCTACCGGCTGAATCTGCTCGGCGGCGTGGTGGGCGCGTGGCTCGTCTTCTTCGGACTGCGCCACAAGACACGGCACGCCTCGTTCTGGCTGGTGCAGTCGCTCTGCACGGCACTGCACGTGGCGATTGCCGCGCTCGTGATCGGCATCACGATCTCACCGGGTCTACCCCGCTAAGCACGCCGGACGCGAAGGAACGTACGGTGTCGCCGTCGACGTCCGTGATGACAGCGCTCTGCTGCTCTGATACAATGCCCGCATGCTGAATAGGCACTGAAGAGGTGTCTCTGGTCGGGCTCCGCGCAGGTATCATGCGGACAATCCGGCGGTGTTTGATGTCTCCGCCGATGGCTTCGTGGGTTTCGGTGGAAAAAGTGAGAAGAGTAGAGTATGCGCCTCGTACCCGTCCTGCTCGATACCACGGCCAATAACAGCGACCTGATTCTGGCGCTGGTGTTTTTCATTGCCGCGATCACTATGTTCACCGTCTATGGCGTATCGAAGATGCGCATCTTCGCGAAGGCTGGGCAGTTTGGTTCGATCGCGTTCGTTCCGTATTCCAGCACCAGGCTACTGCTGCGCATCTGCGGCCTCTCAGAGTCGTTTGCCTGGCTCTTGCGCATCCCTCTGCTCGGCGGAATTGTCCTCCGCATGCTCTGCGGTGTGCCCCTGGCGAGGGCGTTTGGAAAGGGCGTCGGGTTCGGATTGGGGCTCAGCTTCCTCGGCCTTGTCTTCTACCCTATTCTGGCGTTCGACGACAGCAAGTACATCGGCCCTCCGCTGCGCGACAAGTCCTTCCCGCCACACTACGCCTGATGTGGCGCGCCCGCGCCTCGGACGCTACGCTCGCACATCCGATGGAGACGCGTCGCGGTCGTGGGTCTGCTCGCCGTCGTCCTCAGAGACTTCGATGATGCTGTTCGCGGCGGGCTGGCCGGAGGGCGTTACACCAGTGGCGACCGCTCCCGTGGCGAGCCGGTCCTGGCCGTAGATCACCCGCTTGCCGCGCAGGAGCGAGGCCGTCGCCGCGATGACGCACATCGCCGCCGAGAGGTAGAAGACGGCGTGCAGGCCATCCATGAACGGCGCGGAGATCAGGTTGGGGAAGAACGTTTTGCCCAGCAGGATCGCCTGGTTCTGTGGCGAGATGACGTGCAGAATCGAGGGCGGCAGCAGCTCTCCAATCGGGTTGTAGCCCAGGAAGGCGCCGAAGAGCGCGGCGGTCGGCGGCAGGTGCGAGATCTGCGTCGCCGCTGCCTGGGGCACGCCATACTTCGTCAGCCCGTTGTAGAACGTCGAGGGCAGCGCGGCAGCCAGCCCCGCCGTCACGATGCTGAAGAATAGGCCGATACTCACCAGCGAGGCGCCATTCTGGAAGGTCGAGCGCATGCCAGAGGAGACGCCGCGCGTCTCGGGCGGCACGCTGCTCATGATGGAGCTCGTGTTCGGCGAAGCGAAGAGGCCCGAGCCACATCCCAAGATGAAGAGCAACACGGCGAAGATGGGATAGCTGAAGTTCGCGGGCAGGAAGGTCAGCCCTAGGAAGCCGACGCACTGCACGAGCATGCCCGTCGTCGAGAAGATCCGCGCGCCGAAGCGGTCGGAGAGATAGCCGCTGATCGGACCCATTATGATGAAACCGAGCAGCAGCGGCGTCATGTATATGCCCGCCCACAGCGGCGTCTCCTCGAAGCTGTAGCCATGCAGCGGCAGCCAGATGCCCTGCAGCCAGATGATCAGCATGAATTGCAGGCCACCGCGTGCCACGGCAGCCAGAAAGCCGCTGATGTTGCCGGCAGTAAACATGCGGATCTTAAAGAGACTCAGGTGGAACATCGGATCGCTGACACGCAGTTCAATCCACACGAAGAGCGCCAGCAAAAGAATGCCAAGCCCGATGGCGCCAAGCACTAAGGGATTGGTCCATCCCATACTCGAGGTCCCGTAGGGTTGAATGCCATAGGTGATGCCCACGAGCAGGATGGTCAACCCACCGGCAAAGGTGATATTGCCTGCCCAGTCGATCTTCTGGTGCGCACGAATGATGGCAGTCTCGCGCAGCATCAGATAGGCCCAGACGGTGCCGAAGAGTCCAATCGGCACACTGACGAGGAAAATCACCCGCCAGTTGATCACGGCAAGGACGCCGCCCAGAATCAGGCCAATAATCGACCCGAGGATGGCAGCGATCTGGTTGATGCCCATGGCCATGCCACGCTCATGCGCGGGGAAAGCATCGGTGAGGATGGCAGTACTGTTCGCGAAGAGGAATCCTGCCCCGACCGCTTGCACCAGGCGGAAAATGATGAGTTCGAGAGCGGCCGTGTTGCCCGAGCCCGGGGTCACAAAGAGCAGGATGCTGCCCAGTGTGAAGACCGCGAAACCGAGATTATAGAGCCGGACGCGCCCAAACATGTCTGAGATGCGTCCAAAAGTTACCAGCAGGGTCGCAGTAACGACCATGTAACCCAGCAGCAACCAGAGGAAATAGTTGGTTTCACCGGGTGCCAGCGGGTTGATGCCAATGCCGCTGAAGATGGCCGGCAAGGAAATCAAGACAATGCTGCCATTGATCGTGGCCATCAGCACGCCAAGGGTTGTGTTTGAGAGCGCGATCCATTTATAGTGGGGCCCCAACGGTTTATGGGTCCGTGAAGCGTTCTGGGTTGTGGTGGTTGTTGCTTCTCGTTTGATATTACTTTCTTGCATAAGATCTCCCCTATCAATAGAAAAAACATATTAGATGTCCCGGCTTATTTGTGGTCAAGAGGAACAACCGGCAAAAGTTTTTATTGCTCTCAACATGTGCCCATACAAGAGGTACTTACTACCCGCACAGGTACTTACAATATGTAGTATATCCGATAATTGCCGTTAACGTCAACGTGATAGTTTCCGGGATACACTCATAAAGCGGGAGGGCAGGGGGCGGCAGCCCTTTGTCGGGGTTCCAGGGGTACTCTCAGGGGTAGGGGTTTTTGGAGAGCATCCGCCCCTACGCGAAGACCAGGTGTGCATCGGCTCCTCAAGCGGCCTCACCATCAACCTACCCCCGAAAGCACCCCTGGACTCGCCACCGTAGTTGGCACGTTGCCCTGAATAGTCACGAAGAGGCTGCTTTGCATTTCCGGTAGCGGCGGATAAGGGTACTGGTCGAGCTGTCGTGCGCAAGTTCAGGCTCAGCGGCGCTCTCAAGCTCGGGGATGATGCGGTTGGCCAGCACCTTGCCGAGTTCTACGCCCCACTGGTCGAAGGAGTTGATGTTCCAGATGGTGCCCTGGACGAAGACTTTGTGCTCGTAGAGGGCGATCAGCTTACCAAGGGTTTCCGGTGTCAGGAGCTGCGCAAAGATGGTGTTCGTGGGGCGGTTGCCCTCGAAGGTGCGGTGCGGCACCTGAAATGCCGGAACTCCATCCGCCATGACTTCTTCAGCGGTCTTGCCGAATGCCAGGGCCTCGGTTTGGGCGAAGAAGTTGGCCATCAGGAGATCGTGGTGCGGCTGGAGTGGATTCAGGGCTTGACAGAAGCCGATGAAGTCGCACGGGACCAGCTTGGTCCCCTGGTGGATGAGCTGGTAGAACGCATGCTGGCCGTTGGTCCCGGGCTGTCCCCAGATGATAGGCCCGGTCTGGTAGTTCACCGGCCTGCCCTGCAAATCGACATGTTTGCCGTTGCTCTCCATGTCGAGTTGCTGCAGGTAGGCGGGCAGACGCGCAAGGTAATAATCATAGGGCAAGATCGCTACAGTCTGGGCATCGAAGAAGTTGTTGTACCAGATGCCAATCAGTCCCAGGAGCACGGGCAGGTTGCGCTCAAAAGGAGCAGTGCGGAAATGCTCGTCCATCGCGTGGAAGCCGGCGAGCATTTCGCGAAACCGGTCGGGGCCGATAGCGATCATGAGGGATAAGCCAATTGCTGAGTCGTAAGAGTAGCGGCCACCGACCCAGTCCCAGAACTCGAACATGTTGGCCGGGTCGATGCCGAACTTCCTTACCTCTTCGGTGTTCGTCGAGACGGCAACGAAATGCCTGGCCACCGCCTGCTCACTGCCTAATGCGCGGACGCACCATTCGCGCGCGGTACGTGCATTGGTCAGGGTCTCCAGCGTCGTGAAAGTCTTGGAGGAGACGATAAAGAGTGTCTCTGCCGGGTCGAGATCGCGGGTGACTTCCACGAACTCGTTGCCGTCAATGTTGGAGATGAAGCGCACGGTCAGGTTACGATCGCTGTAGAACTTCAATGCCTCGTAGGCCATAGCCGGGCCGAGGTCCGAGCCACCGATGCCGATGTTGATGATATTGCGTATGCGCTTACCAGTGTATCCTTTCCACTCGCCGCTGCGAACACGGTTGGAGAAGTCTGACATCTTGTCCAGCACCGCGTGAACCAGGGGTACCACGTCCACGCCGTCAACGATGATTGACCAATCCCTGGGGGCGCGCAGCGCCACATGCAGCACGGGGCGATTCTCTGTGACATTAATCTTCTCGCCCCGGAACATGGCTTCGGTACGCTCACGCAAGCCAGAAGATTCGGCCAGTTCTAGAAGAAGTCGAAGCGTCTCGTCGGTGATACGGTTCTTCGAGTAGTCAAGGTAGATACCGGCGGCTTCGAGTGCGAAGCGCTCGCCGCGCCTGGGGTCCTCGGCGAAAAGCGTGCGCAGATGAAGATCCCGAGTTTGCTGGTAATGCTGCTCGAGCGCCTGCCAGGCTGGACGCAGCGTAAGTGGTGTTGGATTCATAGACATGTTTGATCTTTCCTCCATGCATCTTTCTAAGCAGTCTGCGAACTGGGAGCGCTGGCGGTATCCGTCGGTGCCAGGTTGTGCCAGCCACCATCACGTTCCATGATGCGGTTGGCCTCGGGCGGACCCCAGGTGCCCGGCGCGTACTCATAGACGGGAGTTACGATTTTCAGGACCGGGTCTACGACTTTCCATGCCGCCTCGACTGCGTCCTCGCGCACGAAGAGACCAGGGTTGCCTCGCATTGCATCCCAAAGAAGGCGTTCGTAGGGCGGCATCTCGTCAGCAGGATGGGTGCGCACGACGAGTTCAACTCCTTCGCCCCACATGTCCTCTCCCGGAACCTTGATCCTGGCACCGGTCGAGATTAGCACGTCGGGGCTGAGGCGGAAGCGGTAGTAGTTTGACCGGGGTGGCTCAACTTCCCCAAAAACGGCTACAGGTGGGGTCTTGAGTTCTACCAGTATCTCGGTGGACGTCACGGGCAAGCACTTGCCTGCGCGGATGTAGAAAGGCACGTCTGCCCAACGCCATGTATCGACATGGAGTTTGAGCGCGGCAAACGTCTCCACCTCCGAGTTGGGGGACACGCCGACCTCCTGGCGGTAGCCGATATACTGGCCCCGCACGACGTTTGATGGTTTAAGCGGTTGCATTGCTTTGAATATTCTCGTCCGCTCGTCGCGAACTGCCTCGCTGTAATTGCCCGCTGGCGCTTCCATTGCGAGAAGCGCGACCAAATGTAGCAGGTGGTTCTGTACGACGTCGCGGATCGCACCTGCCTCTTCGTAGAATTTGCCGCGGCCAGCCACGTCGAAGCTCTCGGCCATAGTGATCTGCACATTCTTGATGTAGGTGCGGTTCCAGATCGGTTCGAGGAACGAGTTGGCGAAGCGGAAGTAGAGCAGGTTCTCGACCGCTTCTTTACCGAGGTAATGGTCGATGCGGAAGATGGCCAATTCGGGAAAGACGGAAAGCAGGATCCGGTTCAGAGCCTTAGCCGAGGCGAGATCGCGACCAAAGGGCTTCTCTACGACCACGCGAGCATTGTTGGCGAGGCCCGACTTCCCCAACCCTTCGACGACGGGGCCGAACAGGTCGGGGGGGATTGCCAGGTAGTACAAGGGCTGCCTGGCGGAACCAAGCGCGTTACGCAATTTTACATAGGTTGTCTCGTCGCTATAGTCACCGGAGACATATTGGAGCAGCGAGCTGAGTTTTTCGAACGCTGCCTCATCCACGCCACCGTGCTCCTCAAGACTCTGACGGACCCTGGCCAGTAGCTGGTCAGTGGTCCAGGGTCTTCCGGCAACGCCGATGACCGGCACGTTGAGGTGACCATGCCGGATCATCGACTGCAGCGCGGGGAAAATCTGTTTATATGCCAGGTCACCGGTGATGCCAAAGATGACGAGCGCGTCTGACATGGGTTTTGCCATCATGCACCCTCCGGCGTTTCGGCCTTTTCCAAATGGCCGCCGAACTCGAAGCGCAGGGCAGACAACAACTTGTTGGCGAACTCGGCCTCGCCACGCGAGCTGAAGCGTTCGAAGAGCGCGGAGCTCAAGACGGGTACGGGGACAGATTCGTCGATAGCAGCGTTGATGGTCCAGCGGCCTTCCCCTGAATCCGACACACGGCCCGAGAAGTCGTTGAGTGTGGGGCTCTTGAGGAGCGCGGCGGCGGTGAGGTCCAGGAGCCACGAACTGATTACACTGCCGCGGCGCCAGACTTCAGCCACGTCGGGGAGGTTGAAGTCGTAATGGTAGTATTCCGGATGCTGAATCGGCGCTGTTTCGGCGTCGATGGTTTGCTGCTGCGCTCCAACATTGGCGTGGTGGAGGATGTTCAGGCCCTCCGCGTAGGCCTCCATGATGCCATACTCGATGCCGTTATGGACCATCTTGACGAAGTGACCGGCGCCATGGGGGCCGCAGTAAAGGTAGCCTTTCTCGGCAGTGCCTCCAACATTTTCGCGCCCAGGGGTACGTGGGGCTGCATTGATGCCGGGTGCCAGGGCGTCAAAGATGGGGTCGAGGCGTTGCACGATGTCGGCTTCGCCGCCAATCATCTGGCAGTAGCCGCGTTCGAGTCCCCAGACGCCACCACTGACCCCAACATCAAGGTAGTGGATGCCGTGGGGTTTGAGTGCTTCAGCACGCCGGATATCATCGTGGAAGAAGGAGTTGCCGCCATCGACGACGACATCGTCGGGGGAGAGGAGCGGGACGAGTTCCTCCAACGTTGCATCTACAGAGGCCGCGGGCACCATTAGCCAGATGGTACGGGGCTTAGAAAGCTGGTTGACGATATCGGCGAGCGACGTTGCACCAGCTGTGATTGCTCCTTCTTGTAAGCGTGTCTGCACGGTGCTGGCATGACGTGCGTAGCCGACAACGTGATGCCCGGCCCGCACCAGCCGCTGTGCCATGAAAGCGCCCATGCGGCCGAGTCCAATTAATGCGAGTTCCATACTGTGTTCCTTTCTCTTCTCTGTTCTATTTACTTTAGTTTAGCGCCAGGGATGGGTTCCTTATGAAGCTCTCTTGCATATTTTACACCATCCCTCAATTCTAAAGTGCGATCAACTCCATAGGGGACTAGTGGATACCTCAATATTGATTCACGCTAAAGCTTCGCATAAGGATGCTACAGGAACACTACATAGACTTGTCTCTCCAAGGCTGGAAATGTTACGGATGCGGGCCTCTATCCTTCGCGGTAAAGCGGAGGGACAAGGGGAGGTGCGGAACAGTAGGCATGGAAGTGAGAAATCTGCTAGAATTAATCGATCACATGTATCACATATTTCGGACTAGAATAGTATGGAGGCTATTATGACACTGGATCCAAAGCAGCGCAGCCGCATTATCACGGAGGGTCGTGAGCGGTCGGGTGCGCGTGCCATGCTCAAAGCCATCGGTTTTAGCGACGATGACCTGGCACGCCCAATTATTGGCGTAGCCAATACCTGGATCGAAACGATGCCCTGTAACTATCACCTACGGCGTTTAGCCGTCAAGGTGAAAGACGGCATTCGAGCAGCGGGTGGAACACCAATGGAGTTCAATACCATCGCCATCAGCGATGGAGTGACGATGGGTACGGAGGGGATGAAGGCCTCGCTGGTGAGTCGCGAGGTGATCGCCGATTCGATTGAGCTGGTTGGTCGAGGTCACATGTTTGATGCCGTTATTGCCCTTGTGGGGTGCGACAAGACTATACCGGGTGCTGCCCTGGCGCTGATCAGGCTGAACGTGCCGGGCTTCCTCCTGTACGGTGGCTCCATCGCACCCGGACGGTTCAAGGGGAGGGATGTGACGGTCGGTGATGTCTACGAAGCGATCGGGGCAAATGCGGCGGGTAGGATGAGCGATGCTGACCTGCGCGAGCTAGAGAACGTAGCCTGTCCAGGAGCGGGCGCGTGCGGTGGGCAATTTACGGCGAACACTATGGCGATGGCGATGGAGTTTATTGGACTCTCACCTATGGGCACGGCGAGCGTTCCAGCGGTTGATCCGCGCAAGGATGATGTAGCGGTGCGCTGCGGCCAGCTTGTGATGGACCTGCTACGACGCGGTGTGACGCCGAGTGACATTCTGACCCGCCAGGCTTTTGAGAATGCAATTGCCGGTGTGGCGGCATCGGGTGGTTCTACCAACGCTGTGCTACACCTGCTGGCGATGGCCCGCGAGGCAGGCGTGCCTCTGACGATAGATGATTTCGATACGATCAGCAGGCGCACGCCTCTGCTTGCCGATCTGAAGCCGGGCGGACGATATGTGGCTGTCGACCTGGATCGCGCCGGCGGAGTGCCCCTGCTGGCCCAACGGCTTGTTACCGCCGGCTTAGTCGATGGGAAGCAGGTGACTCCGAGTGGACGAACACTGAGCGAAGAAGCCAGCATGGCGGTGGAGACGGCGGGCCAGGATGTGGTACATCCGC